>NZ_JBAQPS010000210.1:0-4167 GCF_049305995.1 Sulfuricurvum sp. | reverse complement strand
GCCTCACCTTTTGATCCCATAGAGGGACATTTCGGTATTTTCGGAGGACGCTATGTTCCCGAAACTCTCATGCCGGCACTTTTAGAACTTGAAGAGACTTATAAAAACATCCGTTTTGACAAAACCTTTTGGCACGAAGTAGATAGTTATCTGCGTGATTATGTCGGTCGTCCAAGTCCGCTATACCACGCCGCTAACCTCTCGGCTGAATTAGGAGCCAAAATCTATCTCAAAAGGGAAGATTTAAACCATACCGGTGCTCATAAAGTTAATAATGTCATCGCACAAGGATTGATGGCAAAACGTCTTGGCAAGAAAAAAGTAATTGCTGAAACAGGGGCAGGACAACATGGTGTAGCAACAGCAACCATCGCCGCATTGCTTGGGCTGGAGTGTGAAATTTTTATGGGGGCAAAAGACGTAGCGCGCCAAGAACTCAACGTATTTCGGATGAAACTTCTCGGGGCAAAAGTCCACGCCGTTGAAAGCGGGAGCAAAACCCTCAAAGATGCCATGAATGACGCAATCCGCCACTGGGTCACCCATGCACGCGATACCTTCTATATCATCGGAACCGTTGCCGGACCGCACCCTTATCCGATGATGGTGCGCGATTTTCAAGCGATTATCGGGTGTGAAGCACGTGCTCAAATTTTAGAGAAAGAGAATCGTCTTCCCGATTACGTCATCGCCTGTATCGGTGGCGGCTCCAATGCGATCGGAACGTTTCAGCACTTTTTGGAAGACAAAGAAGTACGCTGTATCGGAATCGAAGCGGGAGGGCTTGGGGTCGATACTGATAAACACGGATGTTCCCTCCTCAAAGGACGTCCGGGGGTATTACACGGTCAAATGAGTTATCTCCTTCAAGATGAGGATGGTCAAATTCTCGAAGCTCACTCCATTTCAGCGGGTTTGGATTATCCGGGAATTGGACCTGAACACGCTTTTCACAAAGATAATGGAACTGTTAGCTACGATAATATAACGGATAATGAAGCACTTGAAGCTTTTGTATGGCTCAGCCGTACTGAGGGGATTATCCCTGCATTTGAAAGTTCTCATGCTATTGCTTATCTAAAGAAAATGGATAATATCAAAGATAAACTCATTATTGTCACTGTTTCCGGTCGTGGAGATAAAGATATGATTCAAGCCAAACAAATTTTAAATTTTGACAACTAAGGACAAATGTGGAACAGCTGTTTATTGAATGGTTAAAAGAATACGGATATATTGTCCTTTTCGGATGGAGTATGTTAGAAGGTGAACTAGGGTTAATTATGGCAGGTATTATGTCTCATACCGGAGATATGATTTTACCGATAGCGATTATTGTTGGGGCACTCGGCGGATTTGTCGGAGATCAAATTTACTTTTACATCGGACGGTTTAACAAAAGCTACATCCATGATAAATTACGTTCACAACGCCGCAAATTTGCGATCGCCCATTTATTGCTTAAAAAATATGGATGGCCGCTTATTTTTGTCCAACGTTATATGTATGGTATGCGTACCGTTATCCCGATGGCAATAGGACTTACAAAATACTCGTCTCGCGATTTTGCCATCATTAATTTTGTAAGTGCTATTTTTTGGGCTTCATTAACTATTATCCCTGCTTATTATTTTGGTGAGCAGTTGCTAGCTACCCTGGCATGGATCAAAGCTCATTGGTATTTTGCTATCCCATTGGTTCTCTCCATTATCAGTGGACTTATTTTTACTTTTAATCGAATTGAAACAAAACTTTTGGAGAAACGCCGTGAACGTAAAATTATCTAATCAGTCTCTGCACCTTATCGATGCCGATCTGACATTGGAATTTATTACCGCTAAAGAACTTGAAATCCATCCGCTTAATTCACTTTTAACTCAAGCGGGATTCAAAGCCGAGACAGAACAACTTTGTACACTGCATGAACAACGTCTAATAGTATGTGGTATTGCCGAAGAGGCTAGCGATGAGATTTATCGCTCTTCGATGGCAAATGCAATTAAAATAGTAATGAATTACGCATACGGTTCACTCAAACTTGCTCAATACACACCGCAACATTTCGGATCATTGATTGAAGGGATCATTTTGGGAAGTTACCGATTTGAACAATATAAATCCGAAACAAAACCATCTTTATTAACTCAAATTATTTTCTCCCATGAAAATCGCGACAGAACAACCAATGATATCGATGAGTTAACGACAACTCTTAGTCAAACGCTTATCATCTCAAAAGCAACCAATTTTGTTCGTAATTTAGTCAATCAAACACCTTATGATATGACACCACAAGCCATGGCTGTCACTGCCGATACACTCGCTTCGACCAATAATCTCGAATGCACCATCCTCGATGTCAACGGCTTGGAAGATGAAAAAATGAACGCAATGTTGGCAGTAGGTCGTGCATCGAGCAACCCACCGCGGCTAATTCACCTTGCCTACAAACCTGCAAACCCTAAAAAAGTCATTACCCTTGTAGGCAAAGGGCTCACTTACGATAGTGGTGGATTAAGTCTTAAAGCAGCTGCCTCCATGGTGACGATGAAAATGGATAAAGCGGGAGCATGTGCCGTAATGGGAATCATCAAAGCGGTGAGTGAGCTGAAACTCGATATCGAAATACATGCGTTTGTCGGAGCCGTCGAAAACATGATCGGTGGCAACGCCTACAAACCCGATGATGTTCTCCGTGCTAAAAATGGTAAGAGCATCGAAGTACGTAACACTGATGCTGAAGGGCGTTTGGTTCTTGCCGATGTTTTAGGATATGCCCAAGCCAATGTTAACGCCGATTATATCTTCGACTACGCTACCCTTACAGGTGCATGTATGGTTGCTCTTGGACCTTATACTACAGGGGTTATGGGGCATAACAGCACTCTCAAAGAGAGTTTTATCAGTGCTGCCGATCAAGCAGGTGAATATTGTGGAATTTTACCATTCAACCGTCATCTCAAAAAGCTTATCAAAAGTGATCTTGCAGATGTCTGCAATGTCTCTAGTAAACCTTATGGAGGAGCTATTACCGCCGCGTTATTCCTCGATAACTTTATCGACGAAAACATGAAAGATAAATGGGTTCATTTTGACATTGCGGGATCTGCGTACACAGAAAGTGCATGGGATGTCCACACCTATGGCGGAACGGGTGCAGGAGTTCGGATGACTTTAAAATGGTTGATGGAAAATTGTAAATAAAGTTATACTTAACTAACACCCTATTTGATTTTCAAAGGTTTCATCTTGCCTCATTCTCTCACCGACAAATACAAAGTCCTCAAAAACACTTTCGGTTTCTCCGGTTTTAGAGAGATGCAAGAGGAAGCGGTGGATGCGATCCTAAGTGGACGCGATTTGACGATGTTGCTCCCAACCGGAGGGGGAAAATCGCTCTGCTATCAGCTCCCAACGTTGTTGATGGAGGGGATCACGATTGTCGTCTCTCCCCTCATCGCCCTAATGCACGATCAGGTTATAGCACTCAAAGAGCTTGGGATCGAAGCCGAAATGATCTCCTCTTCACAATCGTCGCAGGAACAGCAAGAAGCATTTGCCAAAGCTAAAAACCGCACTTTAAAACTCCTCTACATCGCCCCAGAACGCCTTGCCAACGGCTCGTTTCTCTCATGGCTCACAACACTGGATATTAATTTTTTCGTCATTGATGAAGCCCACTGTATCAGTGAATGGGGGCATGAGTTCCGCGACGATTACCGACGTTTGGGGGAGTTGCGCTCCGCATTCGCTCATACCCCTATCGCCGCCTTCACCGCCACCGCTACCCCAAAAGTACGTGAGGATATCCTCACACAGCTAAGACTGCACGATCCTCTGATCCTCCGCGCTCCCGTACTGCGTAAAAACATTACGATCACCGTTCGCGAACGAGACAGCGGATGGCGTAATGATCTGATGAATATTTTAAAAGCGCATGAGGGGGAGAGCGGGATTGTCTATGCCTTCTCCCGTAAAGAGACCGAAGAACTCGCAGAATTTCTCTCTAAAAAAGGGATCAAATGTTTAGCCTACCATGCGGGGATGAGTGGTTCTTTACGTCACGATACCCATCAATCGTTTCTAAACGACGAGACACAGATCATCGTTGCCACCGTTGCATTTGGGATGGGGATTGACAAGGGGGACATTCGATTCGTCATCCAC
>NZ_JBAQPS010000209.1:0-2555 GCF_049305995.1 Sulfuricurvum sp. | reverse complement strand
CTAAAGCTGTCATTGGCGATGGGCTATAATTCTGTAAGTGTTGTATCTTGTGCTGAAATTTACCATCGAAAAATTCATTTCAATATAGAACACTTAGTTAAAATTGCTCACATCTTACAAGTTGATGTAAAAGACTTTTTTGAAGGCATAGAGCCATAAAGCTTCTATCCATCGATAAAGTTCCTCCCCAACCTCCAAAAATAAACCTGATAATTTGCCGAAGCCACCAAGCCGATTATGACAATATCGATGTAGTTAATACTTTGATAAACATCACTTAAAGTTCGACCGAAAACTTTAATCATAATCAGTTCAAACGTGACGAAAGCGATTAGAATCACCGTCCCTAGTAATTCCTCAAAATATATCTGAACGAGTTTGACCAGTCCGACAACTACCGCCATTTCAACCGCCACCTTAGTGAGTCCAACGGCTTGAATTTGTTCTATCAGTGGATGCCAAATATCCAACAGTGAAAAAATGAAGGTGTAAAAAAGCCCCTCGATTAGAAAAAGGTCTGCATCTTCCCCAAACGCAAAGTAAAGCACTTGATACATTGAAAGCCAAATTAAGACGGCGAAAATCAGATTTCCAGTGAGCGGAATGTTTAAACTGTCTTTGATGAAATAAAAGCCGATTGCGCTTATTGTTGCTATCACCATAATAATCGGGTTGAACCCCTCTTGGGGGCGTCTCATTTTAAAAATCATTTTATCCTCCTGTTTTTTACGAGAGTTTTTCTTTGTGAGTGAGCTTATCTTTTTGCCTTTCCTCAAATTTTTAGAAAGAACAAAATCTCAACTCTCACAAAGAGTTTTTCCCCGTTTCGTTTCGCTTATCTGACAGACGATTTTTCAAAACTTCTGAGAATGAGATTAGATACCTCTAACCGTTTTGTCAGAAATTTTGAGAATAAAATCAATGGAAGAAAAGTGATAGAAATGGGGTTACAAAAGAGTGTGAGTTGGGTTTTTGTGAATTTCGGTGCGGAAATTTGAGTTTTTTGCATATTTCGACGCAAATTTAACTCTTTTTGCATTTTTTGCAAAAATCTTTCTATAACCCTATATCCCTTTGAAAAAGGGTTAAATTTTAAAGAAAGGAGAGAGATGCAAACAGCGCAACAGCGCATTAGAGAAATTCCACAGTGAATTTCGAGATAAGTTCGTACTTTTTTAAAAGTACGCCACCGTATTAATGGAATATAGAAAAAACTACATGATTTTTCTGTATCCATTAGATAAATAATTAAACCGATTTAGCCAAATTCAAAAATTCGCAGGGGGAACATATTGCCAAATAGAGTTCCCCTGTCATATCACCAATGACTGACTGCCAATCAGTCACGTAGATATGGCTTGTGCGGCTACATGTATTGAAAGATACTTGTGTAGCTGAAAAGAGGGCTGTTTCGCTGAAATGCGAGGCTTCTACTCAATTCGATAAAAAGGTTACTATAAACGCATACGTGTTTGAAAAAAGGGCTGTCTTGAAAACAAGGTTTCCACTGATTAAAAGTAATGAATATGGGCGACTGTGAAATAGTGCTAAAACACCTAAAAAGTTTTAGTGCTCGTTTATGTTGAAGTGGTGAAAATCCACCGTGCGGAGATATGCCGAAAGGGTATTACGCACGCAGAGGCGGGGAGGCATCAGAGGAAACTCGAAATGCTAAATAGCTCAACCGTTAAAGGGCTGTGATTATTATAGGTATCACAGTTAAAGCCGCAGGTCACGAATGCGGCAACTCTGTTAAGTTCTTCTATGGTTAAAAAACCTAACTGCTCGGAACCACATAGACCGATTGAAAGCTGAACATTGTTCAGAGAGTAAATGGGAGCTTCTATATTCTGCCCAAATCATTAGATTTAAAGGGTATGTGGGGATATGCGAGACCTAATGAAGAAATGACAACATAAACTAAACAGGCAAGGGCGTAGCGAGTAATGTCGCCGTCTGAGAGGTACGTTGATTAGAGTTTGAGAAACGATGCAGGGGTGTTGTGTCGGTTTGAGTGCGTAGGTGTGGCAACCTCCATAAAAGCACACTTTAAAGGCGTTGCAAGGCGGAAATTTGAATTTGGGGTGGCTCCCTACATGCGGAAAAACCGTGTCGTGGCTCTTGGCGGAGTCGGTCGGCACAGGTCGGTTATTATAGTTATCCCCATTTTGGGCTTCTTTTTAACCCAAAAAAGGAGGTCTATCATGGACACAACAACAAAACAACTCTACTTGGTCGCCAACTGGCAAGCACTTATGCAACAACTCGTATTTTTAGCGGGTCAAGGATATAGCTATTATTATGTGGCGTATCTGCCAACAGAAAAAACGCATAAATTCCCCGCAATCGATGCTAAACTGATAGCAAAGTATCAAACCAACGTCTCGAAGTATCAGCGTTACCGTTTCAAACAAAAAAATCGAGCTAACTTCATTTATCTACGATGGGAACATATCGCCGTCATACTTCATACAAACGGAGATATTCCAGTGATTGAGGGGATGGACGCATTTAAAAGTATCAAAGATAGCCCTATTCCTATACAGCTCTCTAAG
>NZ_JBAQPS010000208.1:0-4120 GCF_049305995.1 Sulfuricurvum sp. | reverse complement strand
ATGTAGTTCAAATCACCAACCCAATCGGTGCATTCAAAGATGTTGAACTTTACAAAGGTATCGAGTTTTATGCTACGATTGTTAGGATTAGCACTGCGGTTATGATTTATCAACTTATTGTAGCATTTAGGAACAATACAAGGCGGTCATGACATTTTTCGTTTATTTTGGGTATGTCGAACCATGAACCAAACACCCTTTGATAGAAAATATTGGTGTCAGGTGATACCTATAACTAATCGGAGGTGGGACTTCAGTCCCGCACTATGGCGAGGCTAAAGCCTCACTTCCAAATATAAGAAAATAATGAATTGTTTGGGGGGTAATAAAGCTGATGAAATATTAAAGTAAATATCTCCGATCATTTCTAACCCCAGATGTGATACAATAAAGCACGTAAAAAGGAGAAGGAATGTTGGCATTACCTATATCTGAAAATCAGATTGTTCAACTTATTTCACAGCTTGATTTAGCCGCTTTAGAAAAAGTTCGCAAAGCGATTGTAAAAAAAGAAGCCTATTTTAAACGATTTCAAAAAGCTCCTATTGTAGAAATCGTCCAAGATTTCAAGGGTGAAGGATACAGCAGTGATTTTTTAGCAGACCTAGAAGCAGGGCTAAAAAAAAGTAGAATGTATCAAAAATGACTATCCTAGAGCTTCGTGAAGATCAATATGATTATCTCAAGCAACATCAGCTCCTGAAAAAATATGAAAAAGCCAAACAACTTTTTGAACAAAACCCCTTTCATCCCTCTCTCAATATGGAACTATTAGAACCTAAACACAGACTTTTATACTCATTCCGTCTAGATCGAAAATACAGAGCAATTTTTGCTTATGTAGAGAATGAAACGATTGAAATTATCACCTTCACGAATCATTACAAATGAGGGATTCTCTCTGTAACGATTTCGTAAGAGAATTTTCTCTATAATCACATAATATTTATATCAGAGGTTTTACTATGGCAACTGCACTTATTATCGGCGCCGGCGGAGTAGGGCGCGTTGTGGCACATAAATGTGTCATGAACAACCAAGTTTTCGATCGTATTATTTTAGCAAGCCGTAGTATCTGGCGTTGTGAAGAGATCCAAAGCGAACTTCCAGCAGGTGCACTCGAAATCACTACGGTCGATGCGGATAATACCGATGAAGTAATCGCATTGATCCAAAAATACTCTCCTGATATTTTAATCAACGTTGCTTTGCCGTACCAGGACCTCAGCATCATGGATGCGTGTATCGCGACCAAAACACCGTATCTCGACACGGCAAACTACGAGCATCCCGATGAAGCAAAATTTGAATATAAACTCCAATGGGCACGTGATGAGAAGTTCAAAGAAGCAGGGATCATGGGATTACTCGGAAGCGGATTTGATCCGGGTGCGACGAACGTTTTTTGTGCGTATGCCCAAAAACACTATTTCGATGAGATCCACACCATCGATATCCTCGATTGTAATGCAGGCGATCACGGATATCCGTTTGCGACCAATTTTAACCCAGAAATCAATCTACGCGAAGTGAGTGCCAAAGGGCGCTATTGGGAGAACGGTGAGTGGATTGAAACCGCACCGATGGAGATTATGCAGGTGTGGGATTATCCTGAAGTAGGGCCAAAAGACAGTTATCTGTTGTACCACGAAGAGATGGAATCACTCGTCAAACATATCCACGGGCTTAAACGTATCCGCTTTTTCATGACATTCGGTCAAAGCTACCTTACTCACATGAAATGCCTCGAAAACGTCGGTATGCTCGGTATCGAGCCTGTTGAGCATCAGGGGATGAAAATCGTTCCGATGGAATTTTTGAAAACGTTGCTCCCTGATCCAGCATCACTCGGTCCTCGTACCAAAGGTAAAACCAACATCGGTATCGTCGCTGAAGGTCTAAAAGACGGTAAAAAACGTAAAATCTATATCTACCAAGTCAAAGACCACGAAGAGTGCTATGCCGAAGTAAAATCACAAGGCGTTTCGTACACTACTGGTGTCCCTGCCGTTATCGGTGCAAAACTGATGGTTGAGGGCAAATGGAGCGGAAAAGGGGTGTTCAACATGGAACAACTCGATCCGGATCCGTTTATGGATGAGATGAACACCCAAGGTCTTCCTTGGAATGTTATCGAGATGGACGTTTAAAACTTCATCTTCTTCCCGTTCACCCTGAGCTAGTCGAAGGGTAACGTCTCCGTCATTCCCGACTTGATCGGGAATCCAGTTTTTTATCTTAAATCGTCATCTTTCATCACACTTTCTCATAATTTTTGTATAATAAGAGTTATTTAGTAATTTGATATGAAAGTAACTCTTATATGATAAGTTTAAGTGAAATACGAAACCGCGCCTTGAAATTCCAAAACGAATGGGCGGGAGAAAAATACGAGCGCGGTGAAGCACAAAGTTTTTGGAACGACTTTTTCCAAATTTTCGATGTATCTCGCCGTCGTGTAGCGACGTTTGAAGAGCCGATCAAAAAACTGGGCGGCTCTCAGGGGTTTATCGATCTGTTTTGGAAAGGACAGCTTCTCATCGAGCATAAAAGCTTCGGTAAAGACCTCCGAAAAGCGAAAACCCAAGCGTTAGACTATTTCCCCAACATGCCTGAGCGCGACTTACCGAAATTTATCCTCGTGTGCGATTTTCAAAATTTCGAGCTGTACGATCTCGATGAAAATGCCGAATATCATTTCACTCTCGATGAACTGCACAAAAACATCGAGATTTTCACCTTTATAGCAGGGTATCAAAAGAAAACCTACAAAGAGGAAGAACCGACCAACCGTGCCGCCGCAGAGTTGATGGGGAAACTCCATGACAAACTACTCGAAAACGGTTACGAGGGGCACGAACTCGAACTTTTCCTCACACGTTTGCTCTTTTGTATGTTTGCAGAGGATACGGGGATATTTCCGAAAAACGGTTTTCGAGAGTTTATTGATCTCTACACCGACGAAGACGGACGTAATCTCGGTTCTCAAATCGGCTATCTGTTCCAAATTTTCGATACCCCGAACGATAAACGTGCCAAAAATCTCGATGAGAGCTTCGCACAGTTCCCTTATGTCAACGGATCGGTGTTTAGTGAGCAGATTCGGATTGCGACGTTTGATCGATCCATGCGTGAAATGCTCCTCGATGCGTGTTCGTTTGACTGGAGCCTTATCAGCCCCGCGATTTTCGGCTCGATGTTCCAAGCGTCGATGGACACTGCCAAACGAGGAGAACTCGGAGCGCACTTTACCAGTGAGAAAAACATCCTGAAAGCGATCAAACCGCTGTTTCTCGATGAGTTGTGGGAAGAGTTTGAAAAGGTGAAAAAAACACCCAAACAGCTAAACGCCTTTCACGATAAAATCTCCCGCCTCCATTTCCTCGACCCCGCGTGCGGAAGCGGGAACTTCCTCGTTATCGCTTATCGAGAGCTAAAGCTTCTCGAATTTGAGATTATGAAGATCACCCAGTCACTATTACCGCTGATCCACATCGACCAGTTTTACGGTTTCGAGATCGAGGAACTCCCTAGCCGTATCACCCAAATGGCGATGCTCCTCATCGATCATCAAATGAACCTCCGCGCGGCGCAGATGTTCGGTGATCCCCATTTTAACATTCCGATTCGCGAGAGTGCGAATATCTTTAACGTCAATGCGTTGCGCGTCGATTGGGCAGATACTCTAAACGGAGGTGGGACTTCAGTCCCGCAAATGAGCGAAGCTAAAGCATCACTTCCGAAAATCACGATTGACTACATCATCGGAAATCCGCCGTTTTTGGGTTCAAAATTGCAATCCAAAGAACAAAAAGAGGATATGACACTCGTATTTGATGGGGTCAAAAACGCGGGTGTTCTCGATTTTGTCGCTGCATGGTATATCAAAGCCGCACAACTGATGCAGGGAACATCTGCAAAAGCGGCTCTCGTATCGACGAACTCGATCATGCAGGGGGAACAGGTCGGGATATTGTGGCAAGAGCTATTTAATCGTTACGGTGTCAAAATCCATTTTGCCCATCGAACATTTAAATGGAATAATGAAGCCAAGCGGAACGCCGCTGTCTTTTGCGTCATCATCGGATTTGCTACGTATGATACCAAGATGAAACGGATT
>NZ_JBAQPS010000207.1:0-1560 GCF_049305995.1 Sulfuricurvum sp. | reverse complement strand
GCTATGTGCACATATACAATATCTTATAACTTTATATAACCATCATGTAGCCCAATCTTAATCACCTGTTTCCCGCTATGGGGTAGGATACACCCCTTTTCTATTACTTTTTCTTAACTGATTCATTTAGAAAGCTCACACCATTGTTATATCCTCCGAAGTACCGTAAAATTTCACATTCCATTTTTGAGGTGTGACTTTTGAGAATTCTTTCCCTAATAGTACTATTTGCTTTGTCACTTTTTGCTGATTCGATGACCCCTAAACAACTCCATGTATTGCAAACCGTACGAGATATCGCAAAATCGATCCCCGATAAAAACGGCAATACTTATGAAAATACACTCAGTGCGATTTGTTTAACAGAAAGTAGTGCTGGGAAAAATACCATCGGCGACTTCAGACATAAAAAATCATTTACCAAAGCTTCTCTGGGTCCTATGCAGATTCAAGTTGCTACTGCACGCCACGTCTCTCAAAATGTCAAAAAACTTCGTTGGCTGAATACTCTTAGCGATGTACAGTTGGCGGGAAGATTGTTAGGAGATATTAAACTCTCTGCTCAAGTCGCTACCCATTATTTGGTTCTACTGCAAAACAAACGATTGGATCATTTTTATGCTATCAGCGGATACAATGGCGGTATAGCAAATCGACCCTATTATAACCGTGTCATGAAAAATATGAATCTTGTTAATCATCTAGTATTGTCCGGTAAACTGTCTTAATATTTCAGCTATAATACTTCTATCGAGAGTAAGGGGATGTTTGTATGAACGATGAAAAATTAAAAAT
This sequence comes from Sulfuricurvum sp., assembly GCF_049305995.1. GTDB lineage: Bacteria > Campylobacterota > Campylobacteria > Campylobacterales > Sulfurimonadaceae > Sulfuricurvum. Next base: position 765 of record NZ_JBAQPS010000207.1, on the reverse strand, counting down.
TGTATTGGCTCTTCTAAGTGGAGTTATCTTCAGTTTGATTTTTATTCTTTTAGCATTCATTCTTCCGCTTCATTCTCCTAAAACTCCTGAAAAAACGATGGATTCAGAACTACAAAAACTCTCAAAAGAGTATAAAAAAAATCAATATGTGCCTCCTCCTTCTGAAAATCACTAAGTTTTCTATCTAAGAACAATCGTTATGATGAAAATTGCCTTATCGGCTTGTTTATTAGTTTCGGTAGTTTTAAAACAGCCATTTCTAAAAAAAGCTCGATTAAAAAAACACATAATGTTTTGGAATATTTAGGATGAAGCGGATATTATGGTTTCGAAGAGATTTGCGTGTAGAAGACAATCCTCTCCTCTCGCAAGAGGGAAGTGTTCTTCCTATCTTTATTTTTGATCCTGATATTCTCTCATCACTTGATGCAAATGACCGTCGTATCACATATATCTACCAATCCCTCATACATCTCAAAACCTCTTTAAAAAAAATGGATCTTGATTTAGCTATTTTTTATGGCAAACCCACGGAAGTGTTTCAATGGCTTCTTTCGCATGAGTACTATAACGAAGTATGCGCTTCAGGCGACTATGATCGCTATGCACTAGAGCGTGATCAGCTGATATCCCATTTACTGCCATTTCACTATTTGCACGACACCTATATCTTCCGCAGTGATGAAGTGCTAAAAAACGACGGAACCCCTTATCAGGTTTTTACCCCTTTTTATAACCGTGCCAAAACTCTCTTCACCCCTTTTC
>NZ_JBAQPS010000206.1:0-5609 GCF_049305995.1 Sulfuricurvum sp. | reverse complement strand
GCATACGCCCCCATGATCCCATCGGGGACGGCGAGCATAATCGAGATCGGCAATGTCCATCGCTCATACAATGCCGCGAGAATCAGATACACCATCACTAAGGCGAAAGCCATAATCATCAATGCTTTGGAGCCGACGAGTTTCTCTTGGAGGTATAAGCCGTCCCAATCATAGCTGACACTTGTCGGCAAAAGAGTATCACCTTTGGCCTCAATGACTTTAATCAAATCACCTGAACTGTAGCCCGGTGCAGGAGAACCCATTACGGTAGTGCTGAGGACACCGTTAAAGTGTTCAATCGAGGATGGTGCACTGGACATGGTGACATGAACAACTGACGATAATGGTACGAGCTGCCCTGCGCCTGAGCGAACCCATGCGCGTCCGATATCTGCGGGGGTAGCACGGTAGGGAGAATCCGATTGCATTTGTACCCAGTAGGTTTTACCGTTTTTATCGAATTGGTTGATGTACATCGTCCCTATGGTGGCTTGGAGTGTTTGGTAGACATCGCTGATGGCAAGCCCCATCATTTTTGCTTTGTCACGATCCACTTCTACCATTAGTGTCGGTGTATTGATATTCATGGTGGTCATCGGGTTTTTGATACTAGGATCGTTGCGCAAATCACCTACAAACGCATTGGTTGCATTCGCTAGGGCGTTAAAATCATTGCTTCCCGGTTGTAATAATCGCAAGCTGAACATATCGGATGGTCCCATTCCACGAATCGGCGGAGGTGGCATCGCAAATACTTTTGCCTCTTTGATACTTCCTAATTTTGGTCCTAGTGAGTTTAAGATTCCAAATACCCCAAGCTCTTTTGTGGGGCGTTCATCCCACGATTTTAGACGGGTAAAGATAACGGCGGCATTAGGCTCTTGAGAAAAGGTGAGGATATTGAGTCCTGTGATAGCGGTGTATTTTGCTACACCCTCTTGTTTGCTCAAAATAGTCTCGACTTGTTTGACCACTTCTAATGTACGGTTGGCGGTTGCCCCATCGGGTAAGACGACAGCGGTGATAAAATACCCCTGATCTTCCATCGGCAAGAAGGCACTTGGTAATGTTTTGTGAAAAAATCCGATAAAAAAGTAAGTGGATAGATAGATAATCAAGAAAATAAACGATTTACGGATCATAAAACCGGATCGGCGTACATAGTTATCGGTCATATTGGCGAATTTACGGTTAAACCATCGGAAAAAGCGAGCCGGTTCATTTTTATGGTGCTTGAGGATCAATGCACCGATAGCCGGAGCAAACGTTAACGCCATAAAACCTGAGAAGACAACGGAGATCGCGATGGTTGCGGCGAATTGTTTGTAGAGCTGACCCGTCATACCACCCAAAAAGGTAGCAGGGATAAAGACGGCACACATAACGAGGACGATGGCAACGACGGGCCCTGAGATTTGAGCCATAGCTTTGATCGCTGCTTCGCGAGGGGAGAGTTTTTCGCTCTGTAAAATCCGCTCCATGTTTTCGATAACGACGATGGCATCATCGACGACAATCCCGATGGCGAGGACGAGACCGAAGAGGGTGAGAGTATTGATCGAATATCCCAGAAGGTACATCCCGATAAAAGCACCTGTTAGTGAGATCGGGATAGAGAGGATCGGGATCATTGCGGCGCGGGCACTTTGCAAAAAGAGATAAATAACCAAGCTAACCAAAATAATGGAAGCAAAGAGAGTGAAAACAACCTCTTCAATCGAAATTTTGACGAAATCGGTGGTATCGTAAGGGATGGAATACTCGATTCCCTGAGGAAATTTTTTCGAGAGTTTTTCCATTTTAGCGGCAACGGCGGCTGAAGTGTCTAACGCGTTGGCATTGACATCGGCAAAAATACCGATCATAGCAGCCGGTTTACCGTTAACGCGTCCGAAAAACTCGTAGTTTTGGCTCCCTAGCTCGACACGGGCAACATCTTTAAGGCGCAATGTCGAGCCATCAGGTTTTGCACGGACAATGATATTTTGGAACTCTTCAGCGGTTGAAAAACGCCCTTTTGAAGTGAGTTGCATCGTCCACATTTGCTCATCATTCGTGGGTGCTTGACCTAAACGCCCTGGGGAGACTTGGAGGTTTTGATCTTTGATCGCGGCTGCGATTTCAGCACTGCTGACTCCCAAAGATGCCATTTTATCAGGGTTTAGCCAGATGCGCATCGCATAATCGCGTTGACCGAAGATTTGCGCTCGTCCGGCACCGGGGATTTTTTTCACTTCATCGAGTAGATTCGCGGAGATATAGTTACTGATCCCTGTCGCATCGTAGCTTCCATCCGGTGAAGTAATCGCAACGATCAGTAAAATATCAGAGGTTTTTTTCTGAACGGTGACACCCAAATCACGAGTAGTTTGAGGAAGTTGAGCAATGACAGAGTTGATACGGTTTTGAACGTCAACCGCGGCTAAGTCTTGGTTGACTCCGATGTTAAAGGTACAGGTGATCGATGCGCTTCCAGGAAGTGCAGCGGCTTTGGAGGACATATACATAAGTCCATCCGCACCTGAAATTTGAGATTCCAGTGGGGTGAGAATGGTGTTAGCGATGGTTTGCGCATCCGCACCCGGATACTGTGCATTCACGACAACCGTAGGGGGGGTGAGATTTGGTAACTGCGAGATCGGGAGACTTTTGATCGCCACAAATCCCAGCAGCATAATAATCATCGCGATGACTGCTGATAAAACGGGGCGATTGATAAAATATTTACTAAACATAATTATTTCGCATTCGGAATGACTTCCGCTCCCGGTTTGAGTTTAGGCAACGAATCGGCAGCGATTTTTGTCCCAGCAGTAATACCGCTTTCGATGATGACATTTTCACCGATCCACTCTCCCGCGACAACCGGTTTTGGTGTGACGGTATTATTGGCTTCGATGGCGTAGACAAATTTCCCTTTTTCACCGCTAAGGAGCGTTTTTTGAGGAACGTAGAGGGCATCTTTCCACTCCATCCCTTTTACTTTTACTTTGACAAACTGCCCTGGGAGGAGTTTATGGTCACTGTTATCGATTACCGCTCGGTAGGTGATGTTTCCGGTAGTTGGATCAATAAACGGTGAGATAAAGTCGATTTTACCTTTTCGTGTTAGTGCGACGCCATCACTTAGCGTTAGTTCCACATCATATACATTATCTTTTGGGGTGATCAGTTTTCCGCTGGCAATTGCATTTTGGCGGGCTATTTTTTGGTTTTCACTAAACGTGAAGTGAACATAGATTGGATTGTTCTGATACATCGTTGTGAGTAATCCATTGGCTCCGGCACTGATGTAGGTTCCGATATCGACTTTAGACTGATCGACAAACCCGCTCATCGGAGCTTTGATAGTCGTATAGCTGAGGTTGAGTTTGGCTTGTTCGAATGCTGCTGCTGCCCCTGCAAGTGCCGCCGCCGAGTTTCGTTCATTGGCAGTAGCCGTGTCGAGCTCTTGTTGACTGGCGGCGTTTGCCTGAGCTAGTGGTTTAATACGATTGAATACTGCTTTTGCGTTAGTGTAATTCGCTGATGCCAAATCATACGCCGCTTTTGCCGTATTATAAGAGTTTTTCAAATCGCTTGGATCGATCACAAAGAGTGTTTGCCCCTCTTTGACAAATGAACCCTCGGTATAGTGGCGTTTTTGGAGGTATCCGTTGACACGTGCATAAATTTGGACGGTATTATAGGCCTCTGTTTGTCCTGTCGCTTCTAAAACCGCAGGAAAGTTACCGGTTTTAACCTCGGTAGTCGTTAGGGGCACTGGACCCTCAGGCGGTTTTTCCATCCCTGGTGCTTTGGGGCGTTCACATCCGCTCATGGTGATGATAAGTGCGGTGGATAGAGTAATAGTGCTTAGGCGGTTCATTCGGATTCCTTTGAGGTGTAGTTGAGAGTGAGGCACATCTGTTTTAAGACACGTAGGGTAATGACGAGTTCGTCTGGATCGATCCCTTGATGGATGTATCGGGTTGCTTCCGCTAAAACACTCATCGTCGGTTTTTCCAGTGCAATCCCTTGTTCAGTAAGGGTGACATGGTTGCACCGTTTATCCTGACATGCCGTTGCTCTTTGAATAAGAGAGCGTTTTTCTAAACCTGCGATGAGTCGGGTCACGGAGGTTTTATCCTTACCGACGAAATCGGCGATATTTTGTTGGGTAGAGGTTCCCTCTTTCCATAGTACAACCATCACTTTGAACTGCTCAATCGTCATATCAATTCCATTGAGGGCGAGTTGACGAGTGAGGTAGTTTCGTGCCGCCATCGCCGAAAGGTTGGTAAGACACCCTAATGATTCTATCGTTGGGCATTCACATCGATTCATAAAAAACTCCTAAATAGTTGACTATGCAACTAATTGAACGAATTCTAGTTTAAATCACACTCCAAAGTCAAGCTCTATTTGTTAATAATGTTAATCGTTAAGGAGGATTTGTGCGCTATAATCCGCCGATTTTTACAAAAGGGTTTTACGTTTATGTTTCGATTGATTTTGATGGTTGCGGTTTTAGTAGGATCTTTGTGGGGGGCAGCAGCTCCCAAAAAAATCCCAGTCTTGTGTTATCACCGTTTCGGGGTGGAAGTTTCCGATTCGATGACGATCAAAAATACCGCATTTGCCGAGCAGATGGAGTGGCTTAAAACACATGGTTATAGTGTTATACCGCTTGATATGGCGATGGGGTACCTATCGGGCAAAGTGAAAACAATCCCCGCTAAATCGGTGGTGATTACTGTCGATGACGGACATAAAAGTGTTTACAGCGATATGGCTCCTATCGTCAAAAAATACAAGATTCCCGTGACCCTCTTTATCTATCCGAGTGCGATTTCCAACGCCAAGTACGCTATGAACTGGGAACAACTCCGTGAACTCGAAACAACCAAACTGTTCCGTGTCGAGTCTCACACCTACTGGCATCCGAATTTTAAAAAAGAGAAGAAAACGCTCACGAGTGAAGAGTACGCTAAATCGGTCGACAAACAGCTGAACGGATCGAAGAAAAAACTCGAAGAGAAAACGGGACATGAGATCAAATACCTCGCATGGGTGTTTGGAATTTATGATGATGCACTCCTCGTTGATGCTAAAAAAGCAGGATATGCGGCAGCATTTACGATTGATCGCAAGCATGCCTCTTCAGGTGATAATACGATGGCGTTAGGACGCTATATGGTGGTGAGCAAACATACGATCAAAGATTTTGAGAGAATGGTGGACGGGAGCGAAGATCGGATGCCCAAAGATAAAAAAGAGGTTGTGAAATATTGAGAGGGACAAGGGGAAAGTCCCCTTGGCTACGCTAATTTAGCATAGGTGCAAAAATGCACAAAAGCAGAAATGTGACTAAAAGCTTTTCCATAAAATCCCCCTTCGTAGAGTTTTTGGAGGGCAAAAAAAAAGGTCGGAGGTTTCGAACCCTCCGACCTTTGCCGCTCCATTAACTCTACGAAGCTTTAGTCACGCGAAAATTATACCACAAAATAAAATCAAAATTATTTAGCTTTAAATGTTACACCGCTAAGTTAGATTTCCGTTCGTGGTGAGCTAGTCGAACCATGAACGATTTACCCTTCGACAGGCTCAGGGCGAACGGGGGATTGGTT
>NZ_JBAQPS010000205.1:0-4490 GCF_049305995.1 Sulfuricurvum sp. | reverse complement strand
CAAAGAAATAGCTGAAAGACTTTATAGGGTACATTGTGATCTAATACTACACAAAGAAATCGTTGAAAAAACAGTTTTTACCGATGAACAGTCCAATTATGCAGTATCTGAGCTAGGAAATCAATTTTATTATGATAAAAAAATTCGTACCGACGACCAAAACATTTTTTCCGATACTATTATTTCTAAAATTGACCAAACAATCGCATATCAACTTCCCAATAAACTTCAACCCGATAAAAATGCAATATTTATTTCTGAAATTGATAATAAGACATACACTCTTTTCTTTATCCCGATTAAAAGTTTTGATCAACATTACGCAGGATATATTATTATCTATCGCACTGACCATGAGATACCTATCTATATACGCCATTTTTGGGAAATGTTTATCGCTGGATTTTTCATCATCTCGCTAGTTACATACCTTCTGATGAGCCTCTACTATCGATTACGTTTCCAACAAATTGTTTTACAAGAAATGGCATATACCGACAAATTAACCCAAATCGGAAATCGACTATATATCCAAGAAAATCTAACCTATCTTCTCTCCCTTAGTGAACGTCAAAATACTACTTTGTCTATCATCTTTTTTGACATTGATTATTTTAAAAAAATTAACGATGAGTATGGTCATCAAATTGGAGATCATGTTCTCTCAACTTTAACACAGATTATCAAAAATAATCTACGCAAAAGCGATATCATAGGGCGTTGGGGTGGTGAAGAATTTATCATCGCACTACCAAATACTTCACTTGGTCGAGCTACAAATTTAGCCGAAAAATTTCGTCAACTAATCGAAAAGTCACCATTTATTTTTGGAAATATTACTTGTAGTTTTGGAGTGGCAGAACATAAATATATGGAAACGTATGAAGCACTATTACTTCGAGCTGATGAAATGCTATACAAAGCCAAACGGCTCGGGCGTAATTGCGTCATCAATGAGTAGTATTTAGTTACTGTGACACGCCAAAGCGATATGATTATCCCGTGCATATACTAAGCCCCACTCGATCATTTGATCTAAAATGGGTCTGAGTGCTTCACCGTGTGACGTAAGTCTGTATTCCACTTTCGGCGGAACCTGCTCATAGATGATTCGACTCACCAGTCCGTTTTGTTCCATCTCTCGCAACTGCTGAGTCAGCATCTTTTGGGTAATTCGGGGCATCAGTCGAAGCATTTCACCGTTACGGAGCACTTTTTTATCGAGCAAATGCCAGAGTATCAACCCTTTCCACTTCCCGCCGATCACCTCCATGGTGAGTTCAAACGGACAATTAAAGCGTGATTCATCAATCATTAATAGTTACCTTTTAGTATGTATAGTACTTTTTAGTACGTTCTTGACACTATTTACTGTATACTATAAAATCTCACCTTATAAAACCCTAAAGGAGCCTTTAAATGCGAAACGATTTTGAAAAAGCGATGCATTTCCGTCATGCGTGCAAACTGTTCGATACGACTAAACCGATGAGTAATGTGGATTTAACCTTTATCCTCGAAGCGGGACGTCTCAGCCCCAGTTCGTTCGGGATGGAGCAATGGCAGTTTTTCGTCATCCGTGACAGTGCAATGCGCGAAGCGATTCAAGCCGTAGCGTGGAATCAGCCACAAATCACCACTGCCTCCGAATTGATCGCGATTGGCTATAAAAAAAAGGTTCGCAGTACCGACACCTATATCCAAAATGAATTTGCAAAATTCCACTATCCCGATTATCTCCTCGAAATGTACGCAGGATTCGTCGATCCTCGCAGTGATGAAGTGTTAGAATGTTGGTCATCTCGTCAGGTTTATATCGCAGCGGCCAATATGATGAGTGCCGCCGCTTCTATCGGGATCGATTCATGTCCGATGGAGGGATTTGACCCTGATGCGGTAGAGAAAATCATGGGGATTGATACGGAGGTTTACGGAGTTCCTTTACTCATTCCCTTCGGATACCGCGTCAATGAACAACCGCCGCTTCACCGCTCGGAACTCTCCGAATTGGTTACGTATCTCTAACTGCTGTAGCGCATTTGCGCTCAGTTACCCTTCAAATCTAAAAGAGTCATTATCATTTTTAATCGTAAAATGTGCAAATGCACCTTCGACACTGAGGGTATTTTTGTACTTTGTTGCCGTCAATCTTACCGCTTTCGTCGCCAAATTACAAACGGCGATACGAAAATTAGATCCCATAAAAGGTTCCACGATGCAGATAATATTCCCTTCTACTTCACGGGTAGCATGTATGATCCCCTGTAAATTACGAAAAAAATACTTCGGATAACTTAGAGGAGTTATTTCGACAACTTCCGCATATCTTGTTTTATCCAACGTGCTCGCGATGGTCATCGCATCCTCAAAATTATCAAACTGCACGCACCAATCATCAAATATTTTATTAAAATGGTTTAAATCTTCATCCAAAAAACCCCCTGCCGGAGATTGCAAAGCATAGATATTCACGGCACACACCTTAAAAATAAAAACGTTTATTGTACTTTCTTCGCTATACAGATCCGATTACACCCGCACCTCTTAATCAAACGGATAATCGAATATTGAACCTTTTTTCGAGAGGAGATAAGTATCTATTTCTTCGAATATCATGGCTGTATTCCTGTTACTCTGCACATAACGCTACCATCTCCTCATCAGTTATTTTCGCCAAATCATGCCGAGACAACTCTATCTCCAACCCTCTTCGCCCTGCACTCACATAGATTGTCGCAAAATTCTCTGCCAATGCATCGATAAACGTCCTAAGTCTCTTTTTTTGCCCCCTGCTGCTTTGGCAATCTATTTCATCGAGAGCACGGAGGAGACGGGAATAAGCGTGACGACAAGTTCCCGTGAATCGATCTGTGCGACCAATGTTTTAAATACTCTATCCACTGGACTCCCTAATTTTTCCGATGCTTCCTCTCCATACGAAGCGGATGCGGGATCATGGGTATAGGAGTGAAGTGTGTAGGGTATTTTTGCTTTTTTAGCGATGTTGACGGCGGGGGTCATTCCTACTTCTCATTAACCTGTTTAAGTCTGTACTTCACCATTTCAATCACCAACTCTTTCGGGATTGGTTGGTTCAGAGGAAACTGAATGGAGCCTTTGGCGTATTTATAGCCGATGAGTTTGGTTTTGAACGCTTCGATAGTGTCAGGATGCGGATAAAACCCTATATGATTTTTATACCCAGCCATCATAATTTGCTCTTCACGTTTACCCCCCTCTATCAGTGCAAAAGCCGGAATATTATAGTTTATCAGTTCTATTGCATCGGGTGCTGCTTCTAAGATATAACTTCGCAGCTCTACGAGAGCATTTTTGGTAGCTTCCGGCTGGTTTACGACATACTCACTAATAAGTGATTTTTTCATTTCAACTCCAATATTTTATCTTCACAAAAATAGCAATTTTTTTATTTATATGCTACTGCCACACTTATCTATGATAAAATTTATTGCCTCTATGACAATTTTCGGCTGTGTAATCTGCGGAAAATGCCCGCTTTCTTGACATAAAAATTGAGTTGAGTCAGATGAAAGCTCCAATAGTTTCATTTGGTGGTTTAAATGTATCTCAAACGGCTCTTTTGGGGCGAACGGCATATTATTCGTTCCCGTCACGACAGCTATCGGAATGTCAGGAAACACATTTGCGGTGCTTATCTGTTCAATACTTTCTAGGATTGATTCATCTTCGGAGTATTTGAACGGGTCAAAAAAATTTTCTATTTTTTTGATGGCTTCATTTGACACGCTAATCCATGCCGGAATGCGATGTGCTCTTTGCTTGGCTATCTCATCAGGATGCGACGCCTCCACAAACACCACACCTCCGACTTCGCAAGGATAAGTACGAGCATATAGATTTACAAATATACCGCCCAATGAGTGTGCTACAAGTATATATGGAATCTGGATATTTAGTTCTACAACCATATCATGCACCGCTTCGACGACTGTTTTGGCATCTTGATTTTTGTCGGCTTTGCAAGAGTGCCCTACACCAAGACGATTAAACAACAGCATACTTGCCGTCGGGCTTAACGGTGCGTAGACTTTATCCCAGCTCTCTAGCCTCATCCGAAATCCATTAAAAAACAGAATCGTCGGTGTGCTTTCTCCCACTTGTAAATATTCAAATAAAATGTCGTTTGTTGTAGACGGTAATACTTTTTTACTCATTAGACTTCTTTCAAATGATTTGGTTTTTGTTTAGCCAGAATATAACAAAACACAAGCGATATTTATTCCTCTATCAGTTTATTATTTTATCACTTCATTAATCGCATCGATAACAATATCAGGCATTTCGATCTGTATCATATGTCCACTATTAACCCAAATTTGTTTCGCATTCGGATAGAGGTTTTTTAAATCCTTACTTTTTTCATGAGCATCTTTAGCCAAATCTGCATAAAGGATTGATGATTCACTGGAACTCAAAATGATGATAGGTATATTCGGAGATGGCAATGC
>NZ_JBAQPS010000204.1:0-10421 GCF_049305995.1 Sulfuricurvum sp. | reverse complement strand
TTTACTTCGATACCTTTGATGGAAATGCGGTTGGGACGGAGGATTTTCTGTGGGCGATGCAGAGTGAAAGTCCGGTCGATTTGAGCCAGTTTAAACGGTGGTATTCTCAAGAACGTACCCCGACACTCCATATTTCGAGTACCTATTCTCCTGAGCTTTCAGAATTGGTGCTGCGAATCGTCCAAAAGGTTCCGAAAAATACTAAGAATCAAGAGCAACTCCCTTATGCGTTGCCTCTGAATATCGCCCTTTTATCCGAGAATGGTGAGGAATTTGATCTGATCACTTCGGACGTTATTCTCCTCAACTCTGCTACGTTATGGATCACCGATGAGGTTAGTGAAGTGAGATTTAGTGCGATCACCTTAGAGCCTAAACTCTCTTTAAACCGTCATTTTAGTGCTCCGGTGATTATCGAGTGCGACGAAGTCGATTATCCATTTTTAATGGCACACGATCGGGATGGATTTGTCCGTTATGAGGCGGCAAACCGTTTCGGTATCGAAACCTTAGAGGCGATGATGAGTGGTGCTGAGGTGAATGAACGCTACATCGAGAGCTACGGGGCTTTGTTACGTGATAGCACGATGGATCCGATGTTTAAATCGCAAGTCTTAGAACTTCCGAGCATTACGACCATGATGCAGCGTCAAGAGACGATCGATGTGGTCTCCATATACAATGCGCAAGAGGAGCTAAAACGGGTGTTAGCAAAACGCTATTTTAGTGAGCTTCGAGAAGAGATTAGTGGATTATACACACCAACGAACACCGATATAGACGGGATCAGCATCGGCAAACGGGCTTTAAAAAATCGCCTTTTGGGGATTGTGATGAGTTTGGGAGATGAGTCGATCAGCCAAATGTGCCGAGAACATTACTATGAGGCACGCTCGATGAGTGAGCGCTTAGCAGCGTTGGATTTACTAGAGAACTACGCTCCTGAATTAGCGCACGCACCGTTGGCGGATTTTTACGATCGCTACAATAATCAAACTTTGGTGATGAATAAATACTTTAGTGTTCTTGCATCCACCAGACGTGAGGGGACACTCCAACGCGTCATTGCACTTCAAGAAGATCCTGCGTATGATCTCAAAATACCGAATCTAGTACGTTCTTTGATTGGAAGTTTTACCCGTAATCCGGTTGCTTTTTATGAGAGAAGCGGAGAGGGATTTAGATTTGTTGCCGAAAAAGTGATCGAAATTGATGCCCTCAACCCTCAAATCGCTTCGGGGCTTGCGGGGGCATTTAAAAATTATGGTCGTTTAAATATCGAGCAAAAAATGCTGATGGGGTTGGAATTGGAGCGGATTAAAAATCATCCGAATCTTTCCAACAACGTGTATGAGATTGTGACAAAAATTTTACAAAGGTGATTACATTCCCGGAATGCGGGGGATATACCCTATCTTTGAGAGTTTGTAATACCAGCCCCATCCGATCTTCATCCAATGACCGATGATCGGCATAGGAATTAGAAGAGCCTTTTTATCATCACGATAAATAAAACCGGCTCCATTTCCCATGTCCATTACGCATAGAATACTGAGATGATTGTGATACCCTTTTTTCTCACCTGATTTTAGCCCTTGTGAAATAGCACTATTATGAGCCGCATTGCGTGCCATAATTTCAGCAATGTGACCTTGTTTAGCTTTCCAGTCAGGTCCTTCTAACGCTGCAGCATCCCCAATTGCATACCATCCCTCAACCCCTTCGACTTCGCAGTAATTATTGATACGGATAAATCCGGCATTATTTTGGGGTAGATCGGAGGATTGAATCATATCAGAACCATTTCCGGCAGGAATAAACATAATAAGATCACTTTCCAAACGGCTATCGTCTTCAAAGACAATCGTGTCATTTTCAAAATATTTAATTTTTTTACCGTAGCGGGTAGTAAAATGGTTTTGTTGAAACAGCGTACGCATCATTTTAAGAGCTTTTTCTCCCATACGCGCTCCTGGAGAAGGCATCGGAGCAAAAAAAGTCATCTCATAGTTGTCGCGAATTTTGAGTTTTTTAAGGCGGTGATGAAGATTGAAAAAAAGCTCAAACCCTGGACCTCCACGCATGGCGCTTTGGTCATTAGGATTGCCGCCGAATCCAAAAGTGATTTTTCCTGATCCTTTGGCAATTAGCGCATCAATTTTTTCTTTGAGTAGAAGGGACTGTTCGGGTGCTCCGCAGATAGAGAGGGTATGTTCTAATCCAGGATGTTTCATCTTTGCGGCACCGATAGCAATCACGAGATATTCGACAGATCGTTCTCCAGTTTGTTCGAGTATAAGTGTTTTAGTACGAGCATTGATACCTGTAACGCGGTCGATCAAAAGGGTAAAGCCGTGTACTTTTGCAATTTTTGCCAAAGGATAGGCAACATTCTCGAATGAAGTTGTTCCGACCGGAATCCAAATAGCGGTTGGATAAATAAATAAATATTCCCTCTCACTGATGAGCTCTACATTAAAACCCTCTTTGCGATAATAGATCGCTGCTTCAACTCCTGCAATTCCACCACCGATGATAACTATATTTTTCATTAAGACCACCTTCTTTATAACTATAAATATTCATTATTAAAACATAGCATTATTATATATAGTTATTATAATATTAATGATGTGTAAAGTCAACAGATGAATACCTTTTATTCGTCAAATTAGATTAAATTATGATCTTTTTGAAAGAAGTTTTGTAAGAGAGAGATAGAAAAAACGTAGTGCTGCAATGAGGAGATAAAGAATAAGAATATAAATAAACGGATGGAAAAAGTTTTCTTTTTCCATCATTAGTTTAAATCGTTCGACGGGTGCGTTTAAGAAATCTGGATGTATCAATGGTGCCAAAATCAGCATCAATATTACAAAAATCAAAAGCTCTCGACGCAGAATAAGCCCCATTTTACATCAATCCCCGCATCATCAAATGCCAGTACATCGGTTTGAGCATATAAAGATCAAATGCCCACCAAATCCATCGTTCCTCACCAACAGAAAGTGGGAAGGAAGGGGCAGCACCGAGGTAGTTAAACTCGGCAAGAATGATTTTACCGTATTGTGTTTTGAGTGGACATACGGTATATCCGTCAAATTTTTGATGCAAAGTTTTTTTCTCCATTTGGGAGATGAGGTTAGCGACCATGATCGGTCCGTGGTGGCGTGCACTTCCTCCGGTTTTCCCTAGAGGAATTCCACAGACGTCTCCGATTCCAAAAACATTTGGATAGCGGTTATGCTGTAGAGTTTCTTGGTCAACTTCGAGCCATCCGGCTGCTGTCCCTTTTTGCCATCCAAGTGGTGAATTTTTAACCGCATCAGGGGCAGACATGGGAGGGACAATATGGATGAAATCATATTCTATAGGGACACGTTCAACCGTTGTAATAATCTCATACTCTTCCAAGTCTTCGTCATATGCACCTTTGGTTTCTACTTTGGTTTCAAAGGTGGCTATTTTTTTCTCAGCATCGATAGCAACAAGGTTATGTTTGAATTTATTGGTAATATTCCCATAACGAGGTTGAACCACTTTGGTAAGAGTTTCATTGACAGCAGGAATGCCGAAAAGCTTGTCTCCGTTCATAGCAAATGTAAAATCAGCAGTGAGTGAATCATGTTTTAAAAAATCGTTTACCAGATAGAGGATTTTTTGCGGTGCTCCGCCACATTTGATTGGAGTTGAGGGCTGAGTACAGATAACACGAGGTTTACCATTTTTTGCCGCTGCTTTAACGTCGTTGAACCATTGCCATGTAATTTCACCTCCTTGAGCTGTACCTTTTTCGAGATCGTTCAAATAAACGCTTGAAATACCATTTTTTCCGATCATATCGGTAGTGAGTCCTTCGATTTTTTCGTAATGATAAACCAATCCGGTAGCAACAACAAGAAAATCGTATTTGACAATTTCACCGCTTCGGGTCACCACATGATTATTATCCGGATCGAAAGTACTCACTTCGTCTTTAATCCATTTAACATCATCTGGGATCATATCGAGATTACTCCCCATTATATCTTCAGGAGCATACTCACCCGCTGCGACAAAAACTTGTCCAGGTTGATAAATATGTTTTTCATTTGGAGCAATAATAGTGATATCCGGATTTAAAAGGGCACTGCGTAAGCGTGCCATTGCCATAATTCCTCCGGCACCTCCACCAACAATAACAATTTTCCCTTTAGCATCCGATGCAGATGCTTTAGTTACGTTTCCAGATGCAGAAGATGCGAGAACGCCAGCCGCAATAGGAGAGAGCCCCATAAATTTGAGGGCATCACGACGTGACATTCCCTCTTGGATAATATCAAGTGGATTTTTTTCAATTTTAGACATTATTACTTCCTTAGTATTGATAGCGCACGAAAGCGCGAAGTTCTTGAGAATTGTCGAGATTTTGAGTATCTGGATCCATCATATACGAGCTATTGGCACGATATTGGTGATCAAGATAGGTATATCGCAACTGTGCGGTTAAATTTTTACCGACGATAGGAATATTCCAATACCCCTCGTAGACGCTACCGCGTGTTGCGATTTTTGATCCGGTCATTGAATCTTCTGCCCATGTCATAGGTGTCCAATATTTACTGCCCCAATTGTATTCTAATCCAAATCGTCCCCCATCGGTGATTTGATCTGGAAACAAAAAGCCTGCCCAAAGGCTATAGCCTGTTTTATCCTCTAGGGATCCTAACATGTTGATACCTCGATTAGGATGAGTGGAAGAGACTCCCGCACTGGCGAAGAGAGTGGAATTTTCTAAAAATTCATTCTCTTCACTTAAGCCGTCAAGTTGATACGATATAGCTCCGAGATGAGCGGTTCCCGCTGATCGTAGGTTTCCTAGACTATCTGGCTCTCCTTTGACATTAGTGATTTTTGCATATTGTGCCATTAGATTACTTGCGCCATCGTTATAAATTGACATTGGAAAGACAATAAAATCGACAGTACCGTCTGTTGTTGAATCATTTAAATAGGTAGAGGTATTGATAGAATCATTGGAGCGACCGTAAACAACTTTGAGATACGATCCAGGAAGGAATACTTTATCAAAATCAAACTGTACCATCGCCGCATCGACTTCCATGTTAGTAATATGTGCCAGAGGTGAACCCGGTTTTTTATTTCCTTCACGATGATTTGCTAAAAAACCATCCGTTGCCGCACGTCTTCCGGTACTGAATGTCATAGGTACGTCCCAATCGTTACCGAATTTATAAACAAAATAGGCTTGGCGCAGGCGAAGATCAACATCGTGAGGTCGAGAGCTTGCACGCCAGTTATCATCATTCCAAGTAATATCTTCAGGTTGAACTCCCCAGTAATTATATACGGCAAGTTGTCCATAGAAAAATAGATTTTCCGTTGCTTTTGATCCCATTCCCAACCATAAACGATTAGTCATCAGGGTATTGGATTCGATACCACTTACCCCTTTATAATCAATACTGTGAACCCCACTGCGAAAATCGATATCCCATTTGATATTATCATTAGAGCTTTGAGCGTTGACTTTTGAGAGTAGATCGCTTTGGGCGGTTTGTTCTTCTTTGATGGACGTTTGTGATTCTTGGAGAACCGTTTGAGTCTGAACAATAGTACCTTGAGCTTTTTCGAGTTGTTCAATCCGTTTCATCAACATTTCGATCTGTTTTTGCAAAGCAGCCTCATCGGCATGAGTGATTGTGCCGATCGTTAATGCCGCTGCTAGTGATAGATGCTTTATCATCATATTTCTTCCTCAAGTTTTTTAGAGTGACTTCTCTTTAGATATTCCGAGTCGTTTATTGTGATAAAAGCGAATTGGAAGATTTAAAGAGAGTTCGAGTCATTGAAACCCGAGGGTTTCAATAAATTGTGATTAGCAAGATGGGATATTTCCACTGTCTTTTGCAAAATCATGGACGAAGTTGTACATGTGCTCTTCGGTCTTTTTGAATTTGTCACTTTCAAAATAGGTTTTTCCAGCGGGGCACGCTTCGGTCATCTTTTTGTCTAATGTGCCTGCTTTGTACGCTTTGTCCCAGTCTGCTTGTTTGAATTTAGCGGCGAATACCCCACCGGTAATACCACAAACCTCTTTCAGATTTTTTTGGTAGAGTTTTTTCCCTTTTTCTGCATCAGCAAATACTGATGAACTAAGTACACTGATTGAAAGGAGTGCAACCATAGCTGTTTTAGTGAATGATGTCATCGTAGAATCCTTTTGTATGTTATTTAGATGAGGCAAAAACGCTCAAATACTCCGAGCGGAAATAATAGCTATTTGAACATAAAAATAATATAAAGTTAATCAATATATTATGTGACATTATAATTATCCATTAATTCGTCAAATAATATTTATTTATAACCTATATAATGTTGGAATTACTTTAAAATGTGACTATTGATAAATGAAACTTGCTGGGAAAAAAAGTAACACTTATACCTTTTATGGAAATCTTAATTTAAATTATAATGGTTATTTTAAGGATGTGATAAAATTGTGATATAATGCTATTATAATCATCTTTTATGGAATTACTTACGAAGGAGAATCAATGGCAAGAGTAGTCGTCCTCGGTGGCGGTGTTGCTGGACATACTGCCGCGACATTTGCGGCAGATTGGCTCGGAAAAGATCACGAGGTAGTGGTAGTAACCCCTAACTCAAAATGGAACTGGATCCCATCAAATATTTGGGTGGGTGTTGGTCAAATGACAAAAGAAGAGGTCACTTTTGATCTCGCTCCTGTCTATGAAAAAGCGGGTATTACCTATAAGCAGGCCAAAGCAGTAAGTCTTAATCCTGAAGGAAATACAAGCAGTGACAAACCATTTGTTACGATCGAGTATACCGGTCAAGGTAAAGCAGGTCAAAGCGAAGAGGTAGCGTATGATTATCTTATCAACGCTACAGGACCGAAGCTGAATTTTGCTGCAACTCCGGGTCTTGGCGATGCTAATGGTTTGGGTGAATTTACCGTTTCCGTATGTACGGCGGATCACGCGGATCACGCAGCACACGAATTTGCAAAATGTATCGAAAAAATGAAAAAAGGGGAGCGTCAAAAATTCCTCATCGGTACGGGTCACGGTATGTGTACTTGTCAAGGTGCCGCATTTGAGTACATTTTCAACATCGAGCATGAACTACGTAAAGCAGGTGTTCGTGATATGGCAGATATGCAATGGATCTCTAACGAATCATTTCTCGGTGACTTCGGTATCGGCGGATTGCACATGAAACGCGGCGGTTACGCAGCATCTTCACGTCTTTTTGCAGAGTCTTTGTATTCTGAGCGTGGAGTTAACTGGTTGATCGGTGCTCATGTTAACAAAGTTGAAAAAGGGAAAGTTTCGTATGAGCTTCTCGATGGTTCAATGGGTGAAGAGACTTTCGATTTCGCGATGTTGATTCCACCTTTCGCCGGAGTAGGACTTAAGGCGTATGATAAAGCAGGTGAAGATATTACATCTACGGTATTTGCGCCAAGCGGATTTATGAAAGTTGATGCAAAATACGATGCAGGTGCGTATGAAAACTGGAAAGCATCTGACTGGCCACGTACTTACCAAAACCCAACGTACAAAAATCTCTTTGCAGCAGGTATCGCGTTTGCTCCTCCGCATCCGATTTCTAAACCAATGACGACGCCAAACGGTACTCAAATTTTCCCAACGCCTCCACGTACAGGTATGCCAAGTGGTATTATCGGTAAAGCGGTAGCACACAGTGTTTGTGATTTGATCAAAAAAGGGCCGAGTGCACACTTGCATGAAGCGTCTATGGCAGAAATGGGTGCGGCGTGTGTTGCATCAGCAGGTAAAGGTCTATTTGACGGTACCGCTGCGGCATTGACTGTTTATCCGGTTGTTCCTGACTTCGAAAAATATCCTGGTCTCGGACGTGATTTGGATTACACTTTCGGTGAAATCGGACTTGCAGGTCACTGGATTAAACACATCCTTCACCACATGTTTATTTATAAAGCCAAGCTCAATCCGGGCTGGACAATGATCCCGGAATAAAGACCTGACCCTTTAAATTCTCAAAAACGTAGTTTTTGTAGCTTTAGGGGGTTGCAAGGGACATTTGTCCCTGCCACTAAAACGGATGTATTCGTTTTAGTGTGTAACATCAGTAAAAAAAGGAGAATATATTTATGAAAGAAATCGAAAAATACGTTAAACCGTACGATGCAAACTACACCACAATGGTACCAACAAGTTTTGTTAAATTTTTTCGTACTTGCCTTATTTGGCAGTTTATCCGCTTTGTCATGATCAACATTAAAATGTTGATCGTTGTTCGTAAAAGCCACTAATAAAAGCCCCTCTCGGGGCTATACCTCCCTATAAAGACTTACCTATGATTAAAGAATTGATCACCTATCCCGATGAGCGGATTAAATATATTTCTGCCGATGTTCGGAAATTTGATGATGAGTTGTTTGAACTGTTGGAAAATATGCACGATACGATGGAACATCATGGTCTGAATGCACTTTCTGCGATCCAAATTGCAATCCCTTTTAGTGCTATCATTATCAAAGAGGCTCAAGAGACATTTGAACTGATTAATGCACGGATTATTGTTAATGAGGGAGTTGCTGAGGCGGAGGAGAAAAGTGCTTATTTCCCTTCCGGCTTTAGTGCTACTATCAAGCGTTACGGAAAGATAAAAGTGGTGTATGAAAACCGCCATGGAGAGTTATGCCATCTCGATATTGAAGGGGAATTTTCTCGAAGAGTCCAGCAACAGATCGATTTTCTCTTTGGGGGGACATTACTCGATAAACTCAATAAAGAGGGTCGTACAGAGGCAGAAAAACAGCTCTCAGATGAGGGCTTTGTTGCAGGAGAAGCGTGTCCTGTCGTTTTTGTCCGCGATTATTTTAAACGGGGAGCTAAATATCTTTTGGTATTCGTTACTTTAACATTTATTCTCCCTCTTTTTGTTTCATCCCAGTTACGTGAATTAGTCTATACCCTCGATAAATATGCTATCATCGGTGTAGTACTGTTGATGATTATTTATTTTATTTATGGACAGTATGAAGGTAAAAAATATAAGCAGTGTACGAGTTGTCAAATCGGCAATATTATCGGTACCGTTGCAATTTTAGCTTTTCAACTTCTGATTACCTCACTCGGTGTTTTTTACTGGGTAGCACCTTAATAATAAAATATTATATTTTTTACTTTTTTAGAGTATTATAATTTAAAAAGTTTGTTGTGTAAGGAACTTTATAATGTCTCTTCCGGATATAACGGCTCTAGCCCAATCAAAAGATATTTTAATCGCAGAAAAAGAAGCCATTTTAGTTGAATGGATATCTGAAACATCATGTGAAATAATCTTACAGCGGCATGAAATTGATGTTGATTTTTTTAAAGTTGAATATGCTGGAAATGTATTCAATTATTTTATGGGTGTTGTTGCGGGTCATATGGCGATTGGGGAGTGTCCTGTTATTGTTGAACTGATTGAGTATCTTAAAAATAAAGAGTTTCGTGCAGATGAGTTATTTGTACTTTGTACCCATTTTAAACGCTCTGTTCTCAATGCGACGTACCGTTTAAACATTAATGATCAAGAAGTATTTTTTGCTATTAGCTATCTTTTTGATCAAAACTTTGCCAGCATACTTAAGCTTTATACAGACACAATTTACCAAAAAGAGCAAGAAGCTATCAATGCTTCGAAAGCCAAAGAATATTTTTTGTCTAACATGTCTCATGAGATTCGTACACCACTCAATGCTATTTTGGGATTTGTATCTTTACTTAAAGATGAAACAATTAATCCTCGATATCAACAATATCTTGATATTATTTCTAACAGTGGGGAAAACCTTCTCCATATTATCAATGATATTTTGGATTTTTCAAAACTGCGAAGCGGTGAGTTTACAGTTGATCCGCAGCCGTTTAACATTCACGATGAGATATCACATACCATGGAACTTTTTGTTCCGGGTGCCAATTCAAAAAGCATTACCCTTACCAGTTTTATAGATCCCGCGATCCCGTATGAATTGGTAGCCGATGCTTTACGGATCAAACAAATTGTGGGTAATTTTCTGAGTAATGCTATTAAATTTAGCCATAATGGTGGAGCAATACATGTTGAATCACGTTATGAAAACGGAATTTTGTTTCTTTCAGTTGCAGATGATGGAATGGGGATAGCGTTGGGTGAACAGGAAAGAATTTTTGATGCTTTTTCGCAAGCACAAGAAAATAGTTCAAAAGTACATGGTGGAACAGGATTGGGGCTTTCGATTTGTAAGCAGCTAGCAATGCATATGGGAGGGACTATAGAGTTAAAATCTTCACCATCGCAAGGGAGCATTTTTACGTTAAAAATACCGGTGATTGTCAATCGTGAATGTACGTTGAGCAAATTTGATCTTTCAA
>NZ_JBAQPS010000203.1:0-14331 GCF_049305995.1 Sulfuricurvum sp. | reverse complement strand
GTACAAAAGAAAATCGGGAAATAAGGAAGAGATATGGCAAGAGCATTATTAAAATTCGTTCGCGTATCTCCGACTAAATCTCGTTTGATCGCTCGCGAAGTTCAAGGTATGAACGCTGAGCAAGCATTAGCAGCATTGGAATTTACTCCAAACAAAGCGGCAAAAATCATTGCGAAAGTTATTGCATCTGCAGTAGCTAACAGCGGTATCGAAGCGGACGGTTGTGTTGTTAAATCATGCCGTGTAGATAATGGACCAGTGTTGAAGCGAATTATGCAACGTGCACGTGGAACAGCATCTGGAATCCGCAAACCGACTGCGCACATTTTGGTAGAAGTAGAGGGTAAATAATTATGGGTCATAAAGTTAATCCTATCGGACTTCGTCTTGGTATTAACCGCAACTGGGAATCTCGTTGGTTCCCTAACTTTAAAACAGCTGCGGTTTCTTTGGGCGAAGACCATAAAATCCGTACCTATTTGAAAAAAGAACTCTACTACGCAGGTGTGAGCAACATCGTGATCGAGCGTACTGCGAAACGTCTTCGCGTTACGATCATCGCGGCTCGTCCGGGTATCATCATCGGTAAGAAAGGTTCTGACATTGAAAAAATCAAAGAATCTCTTCAAACCCTTATCGGTAAACCGGTAGCAGTTAACATTAAAGAAGAGAAAAAAGCACAAGCATCTGCACAACTCGTTGCAGAGAACGTTGCTACTCAACTTGAAAAACGTGTTGCTTTCCGCCGTGCGATGAAAAAAGTTATGCAAAATGCACAACGTGCAGGTGCTAAAGGTATTAAAGTTTCAGTTGCAGGTCGTCTCGGCGGTGCTGAGATCGCTCGTACTGAGTGGTACCTTGAAGGTCGCGTACCGTTGCATACGCTTCGTGCAAAAATCGATTACGGTTTTGCTGAAGCACACACCACTTACGGTGTAATCGGTATCAAAGTTTGGATTTTTAAAGGTGAGGTTCTCACTAAAGGTATCCAACCAGAAGCTAAAGAATCTAAAGAAGAGCGTGGTGACGATCAACAACGTCGTCCACGACGAAAGGCTAACTAATCATGTTGATGCCTAAACGTACGAAATATCGTAAAATGATGAAAGGGCGTAACCGTGGTTACGCTACAAATGCTAACAAATTGGATTTCGGTTCTATCGGATTCAAAGCAACGGAAGCGGGACGTATTAACTCTCGCCAAATCGAAGCGGCTCGTATTGCAGCAAACCGTCATATCAAACGTCAAGGTAAAATCTGGATCCGTGTGTTCCCAGCTAAACCATTGACTGCCAAACCACTTGAAGTGCGTATGGGTAAAGGTAAAGGTTCTGTTGACCAATGGGTAATGAACATCAAACCAGGCCGTATCATTTTTGAAATGGGTGGTGTTGAAGAGACTCTTGCACGTGAAGCATTAGCGCTTGCGATGCAAAAACTTCCGTTCAAAACTAAAATTGTAACTGCGGAGATGAGCAATGAAATATACTGATTTGAACGACAAAACAGCTGCTGAACTTCAAGGTATGCTCAAAGAGAAAAAAATTGAGCTTTTCACTTTGAAAATTAAGCAAAAAATGATGCAATTGACTAACACGAGCGAACTTCGCACGGCGAAAAAAGACATTGCACGCATTAACACTGCTATGAACGCAGTGAAGTAAGGGCAGAGCTATGACACATAAACGTGAAATTCAAGGTATCGTAGTGACTAAAGCAGGCGAAAAAACAGCAACTATCGTTGTTGAGCGCCGTGTTATGCACCCACGTTACCATAAAACGGTAAAACGTTTCAAAAAATACATGATTCATGATGAGAATAACCAACTAAACATTGGTGATGAAGTGATCGCGATCGAGTGTCGTCCACTTTCTAAAAGCAAATCGTTCCGTCTTAAAACTCTTGTTAAAGGAGTGAATGCATGATTCAAAGTTTTACTCGTCTAGCAGTAGCCGATAACACAGGGGCTAAAGAGATCATGTGTATCAAAGTTCTTGGCGGTTCAAAACGTCGTTATGCAACAGTAGGTGATGTTATCATCGCTTCTGTTAAAAAAGCGGCTCCAACCGGTAAAGTAAAAAAAGGTCAAGTTGTTACAGCAGTCGTTGTACGTACGAAAAAAGAGGTTCACCGTGAAAACGGCTCACTTATCCGTTTCGACGAAAATGCAGCTGTTATCCTTGATAAAAAACGTGAGCCAATCGGTACACGTATTTTCGGACCTGTAAGCCGTGAAGTTCGTTACGCAGGTTTCATGAAAATCGTATCACTTGCTCCAGAGGTTGTATGATGGCAAAATTTAATTTCAAAAAAGGCGATATCGTAGAAGTAATCGCCGGTGATGACAAAGGTACTAAAGCAGAATTGCTTCAAGTTATGCCTAAGAAAAACAAAGTAATCGTTAAAGGTGTTCGTATTGCTAAAAAAGCGATCAAACCTAGCGAGCAAAATCCACAAGGCGGATTCTTGAGTAAAGAGATGCCTGTAGATGCATCAAATGTCCGTAAAGTTGAGGCGTAATCATGGCACGACTAAAAGATAAATATTTGGCTCTTAAGCCTGAGCTTCAATCAGCTCTTGGTATTGCTAACGCTATGCAGATTCCTAAACTTGAAAAAGTTGTGATCTCTGTTGGTTGTGGTTTTGCTATGAAAGACAACAAATTGATCCAAAGTATCCAAGATACTATCAGCAACATCGCTGGTCAACGTGCTTCTGTAGTCGTTGCTCGTAAATCAGTTGCTGGTTTTAAAGTACGTGAAGGGATGCCGGTTGGTGTTAAAGTGACACTACGTGGTGCTCAAATGTACGATTTCATGGATAAATTGATCTCTGTATCACTTCCACGTGTGAAAGACTTCCGTGGTATTCCACGTAACGGTTTTGACGGTCGCGGAAACTACAACTTCGGTTTGACCGAGCAGTTGATTTTCCCTGAAGTTGATTACGATTCAATTATGCAAATCCACGGGATGAACATCACCGTGGTAACAAGCGCTACAGCCGATAAAGATGCATTCAAACTTCTTGAAATGATCGGTATGCCGTTTGCTAAAGGGAGAGAATAATGGCTAAAAAGTCAATGATCGCTAAGCAACAACGAACTCCAAAGTTTGCTGTTCGCGCGTATACTCGTTGTCAGATTTGTGGTCGTCCACACTCTGTCATCAGTGATTTTGGAATTTGTCGCGTTTGCTTCCGTAAAATGGCAAACGAAGGGTTAATCCCAGGCGTTAGAAAGTCAAGTTGGTAATTCCAACTTGATACTCCTAATGATTAGATAAGGAATATTAAATGATTAATGATTTGATCGCGGATTCGTTGACTCGTATCCGTAATGCAGCAATGCGTAGATTAGATGTAACAACATTGGTTCACTCAAAAGTAGTGGAAGCAGTTGTTGCAATTTTGGCTGATAAAGGCTACATCGAAAGTTTTAACGTTGTTGAAGACGGCGTTAAAAAAACGATCAATGTAGTATTGAAGTATGATGAAAAAGGTCGTACCGTTATCAATGAGGTAAAACGTGTCTCTAAACCGGGACGTCGTATTTACAAAGGTAAAGATGAACTAAAACGTTTCAAAAACGGTTACGGTACCATCATTGTCAGTAGTTCAAAAGGGGTTCTTCCTAACGATAAAGCGTTCGAGCTTGGCGTTGGTGGTGAAGTCCTTTGTACAATTTGGTAAGGAGATAAGATGTCACGTATTGGAAAACTTCCTATTTCTATCCCTACTGATGTAAATGCAACACTTGATGGAACGGTATTGACGTTTACTAAAGGTGCAACAACTCAAACCTTGGATACTCTCGGTAACTGTGGTGTGGTACTTGAAGATAACACGTTAACATTTAGTACAAACTCTGATCAACGTGCTGATCGTGCGTTCTGGGGTACATACCGTGCACTAGCAGCAAACATCATCACTGGTTTGACTACCGGTTTTGAGAAAAAACTGGAAATCAATGGAGTTGGTTATCGTGCGGCAGTTAATGGGAATGTATTGAACCTTCAGCTTGGTTTTAGTCATGATATTAACTATGATATCCCTTCTGGAATCGCTATGGTAGTTGAGAAAAACGTTATCAGTATCAAAGGTGCAGACAAACAACAAGTTGGTCAAATCGCCGCTGAGATCCGTTCATTCCGTCCACCTGAGCCGTACAAAGGTAAAGGTGTTAAATATTCTGATGAGACTATCCTGCGTAAAGCCGGTAAGACATCTAAGAAATAAGGGGCGATGAAATGACAGGTAAAACACTTAAAATCAAAGCGGCTAAACGTCTCCAACGTAAGCGTCGTATCCGCTCTAAAATTTCTGGATGCGCGACTTTGCCACGTATTTCAGTATTCCGTTCAAACCGCTTTATCAGTGCGCAAGCGATCAATGATGAGCAAGGTGTAACGTTAGCAGCGGTTCACTCAAAAACTTTGGGTCTTAGAGCAAACATAGAAAGTGCACAAAAAGCAGCTGAAGTGTTCGCAAAAACCCTAAAAGACGCTGGTATCAATGAAGTTACGTTTGATCGTAACGGATTTTTGTATCATGGCGTTGTAAAAGCGTTTGCCGAAACTCTTCGTGCAAATGAAATCAAGTTTTAAGGTCCGATGATGAATCCAATTAACAGAGAAGAATTTGCAGAAGCGATTGTAAACATCGGTCGTGTAACCAAAGTTGTAAAGGGTGGTAGACGTTTTCGTTTTACTGCTCTTGTCGTTGTAGGAAATAAAAAAGGAACCGTAGGTTACGGAGTCGGAAAAGCGAAAGAAGTTCCAGACGCTATCCGTAAAGCGGTTGACGAAGCGTTCAAAAACTTGACTAACGTGAAGATCAAAGGTACTACCATTGCTCACGATATCGAAGTTAAATACAACGCAAGTCGTATCTTACTTAAGCCTGCATCTGAAGGTACAGGGGTTATCGCCGGTGGCGCTACTCGTCCGGTACTTGAGCTTGCTGGTATCCAAGACATCTTGACGAAGTCTTTGGGTTCTAACAATCCAAACACCGTGGTACGTGCAACAATCGATGCACTATCACGTATCAAAGGATAAGTTATGGCATTAGAAAACCTTACACCTGCTGAGGGTTCAACCCACAGCACAAAACGTCTTGGCCGCGGTCAAGGAAGTGGCCAAGGTAAAACAGCCGGTAAAGGTCACAAAGGTCAAAAAGCGCGTAAAGGTTACAATGAAAAACGTAACTTTGAGGGTGGACAACAACCACTTGCTCGCCGTTTGCCAAAAATCGGTTTTCAATCACGCGTGATTAAGCCGACAACTATCAATGTTGAAAAAGTAAAAGAGATTGCAACTCTCGATGAAATTACCATGGAGAGTATCCGTAGTGTTCACCGTTTGCCAAAATCGGTTGTAAGCGTTAAACTTGTGGGCGCAAGCGCTAAAGATTTAGCATCTAAAATTAAAGACGAAAACGTTACAACAACTGGTAAATAATGAACCAACAACTTGTAAACAAGATCTTAATTACGATCGGTTTTCTCTTTATTTTCCGACTACTGGCATACGTGCCGGTACCGGGTGTTGACACAGCTGTCATCGCTTCGTTTTTTGATGATCACGCGGCTGATGCGTTAGGTCTATTCAATATGTTCAGCGGAAATGCCGTAGAACGTTTATCTATTATCTCTCTTGGCATTATGCCCTACATCACCGCCTCAATTATTATGGAACTTTTAGCAGCCACTTTCCCGAACTTAGCGCAAATGAAAAAAGAGCGTGACGGTATGGTGAAATACATGCAAATTATCCGTTATGCAACGATTGTGATTACGATTGTGCAAGCAATCGGTGTTAGTGTCGGATTGCAAAGTATGACCGGAAAAGATGGCAGTAGTGCTATTTTGGTCGATCATTCAACGTTTATGCTCCTTGCGGTAGTTTCCATGCTTGCAGGAACTATGTTGTTGATGTGGATTGGTGAGCAGATCACTCAAAGCGGTATTGGTAACGGTGTTTCTTTGATTATTTTTGCGGGGATTGTATCGGCTATTCCAAGTGCTATCTCTCAGGCGGTAACGATGGTAAATACCGGAGCAATGAGCTTCTTGACTTTACTAGCGATTATACTCCTTGTAATTGCGACTGTTTTGGTAATCATCTACGTTGAGCTTGGAGAACGCCGTATTCCGGTTACCTATGCGAAAAAGACAATGATGCAAAATCAAAATAAACGGGTTATGAACTATATCCCTGTTAAAGTGAATCTCTCAGGGGTTATCCCGGTTATTTTCGCTTCGGCTATTTTGATGTTCCCGATGACAGTGATGTCTTCGAGTACCAATCCAACGGTTCAAGCGATTGCAGATGTTTTAAATCCAAACCACTATTTCTTTAACTTTTTGACCTTTGTATTCGTTGTTTTCTTTGCCTTTTTCTATGCGTCTATCGTATTTAATGCAAAAGATATCTCCGATAACCTCAAACGTCAAGGTGGATTTATTCCGGGTGTTCGTCCGGGTGAATCTACTAAAGAGTTTTTGAATGATACGGCAGGGCGTTTGACCATTACGGGTGCGATCTATTTAGGGCTTATTGCAACTTTGCCATGGGTTATCTTAAAAGGGATTGGTGTACCGTTTTTCTTCGGAGGAACGGCAGTTCTGATTGTGGTTCAAGTGGCACTCGATACGATGCGTCGTATCGAAGCACAGGTTTATATGTCTAAATATCAAACCCTTAGCGCGGTTGGCCTGTAACAATGGCGATTGCGCTACGCAAAAATGACGAAATAGCTTCACTTCGTGCCGCGAATAAAATCGTTGCTGCGACGTTGGAGTTGTTAGCTTCCCATACTAAACCGGGAATCACCCTAAAAGAGCTTGATGCCATTGGTGAGGAGTTTATCCGCAGCCAAGGTGCTAGCCCCTCTTTTAAAGGGCTCTACGGTTTTCCAAGTGCCGTTTGTACCTCTGTCAATGAAGTAATCATCCACGGTATCCCTACTGATTACGCTTTGCGTGAGGGTGATATTATCGGATTTGACGTTGGGACAAAAAAAGGGGGGTATTTTGGGGATGCAGCGATCTCACTCGGAGTTGGTGCGATTAGTGCTGAAGATGAAGCGTTGATTGCGTGTTCTAAAGATGCTCTTTACTTTGCCATCGACATTATCAAAGACGGAATGCGCTTTAAAGAGCTTTCTTATGAGATAGAGCAGTTTATTCGCGGTCGGGGATTTGTCCCCTTACGTGGATTTTGTGGTCATGGAATCGGTAAAAAACCGCATGAAGAACCGGAAATACCAAATTATATGGATGGAACCAATGCGAAAGCGGGACCAAAAATTAAAAACGGTATGGTTTTTTGTTTGGAGCCGATGATTTGTCACAAAGAGGGGACTTCCAAAATCTTAGCCAATGGCTGGGATGTGGTAAGTACGGATGGGCTGAGAGGCTCTCATTACGAGCATACGGTTGCAATTATCAACGGTAGAGCTGAAATATTATCAATCGCGTAAAGGAATAATATGGCAAAAGATGATGTCATTGAAGTAGACGGAAAGATTATTGAGGCACTACCGAATGCAACGTTTCGTGTTGAGTTGCCAAATGGTCATGTTATTTTGTGTCACATCGCAGGTAAAATGCGTATGCACTACATTAAAATCCTCCCAGGAGATACGGTAAAAATCGAACTTACTCCTTATAGTTTGGACAAAGGGCGAATTACCTATCGCTACAAATAAGCATCTACCCCCTTTTGGGGGATAGGTTATAACTATTTTTTGATAAGGATTTGCTCATTATGAAAAAATATTTATACCTTTTAGCTTTCTTTACATTTTCTCTCTTTGGATCGGATCAACAAGCTTTTTGGGAAACCTATACAGCGGCATTACGTGGTGATAAAGTTGCGCAGTTTCAAACCGGTGTGATTTATGAGCGAGGGATCGGCGTGGATGTCAACCAAAGCGGTGCGGCACACTGGTATCTCCGCTCCGCAGAGCAAGGGTATATGGACGCTCAGTACAATATAGGTATTATGTATATAGGTGGGCGCGGTATCGAGCAAAATACGTCAGTAGGGATGATGTGGCTTGCATCTGCTGCAAAACAAGGGGATAGAGAATCGCGTAAACTCCTTTTAGAGATAATTGATGGAAAGCATGAGCAATCGAGTAAATCAACGGTATCTGAAAAAATAAAAATCGGTGAAGTGATCCCAATAGATGGTATTCGACTGAAAACCACTAAAGATACGATGATATGCGATCAAAACAGAAGCTGTATCTCCATTAAAATACATACGACTGTAACCTCAAGGGCAAAAAGCACTCATTACTACAAAGTAAGCGGTACAGGCGGAAAAAATGGGTGGGAACCGTATATTGGCGAAGGATGGATCAGTGAGGAGAATGTACAGAGAGATTGATCTCTGTACATTTGATTATTTTACAAAACTGCAGCAGTAGTCTGAAATCGTTTTAACTTTCAAATGAAATGCACTGTTGGCAGGGACATCGAAGCTTTGAGGTCCTGTGATAGAAACCCATGCGTCTGAACCCGGAAGCTGAACCTCCATCTCACCGCTCATGATCTCCATAATTTCAGCATCACCGGTGTTAAACGTGTATTCACCCGGTAACATGATCCCTAGAGTTTTGATACTACCATCGCTGAAATGAAGGGTACGGCTAGTGACTTTACCCTCAAAATAGATGTTCGCTTTTTTGTCTGCGGTGACGTTGGTAAATTGTGACATAGATTTCTCCTAAAAATAATGGTGCAATTATAGCGGGTTGATCTCTTTCTTGATCTTTTTTGGGAGATGGGCAAAGGGGAAATCGGAGACAATTTTGATCTCGTCTCCCTCTTTGATCTCTACTTCTAAATCCATAGAGGCTCGTTTCATTGAAATCAGGGTGATGGTCCGATCCCCCTCAGTGTATGAAATTTTACGAGGACGAAGTTGAATGATGGCATTGTTTTTGAGTGGTCTATATCCCATAAATTCCGTTCTCCTGAACTGTTATTTTTTTACTATCGACGAGTTGCGTTAAGGCACTTTTGAAATTCTTTTTACTAAGTCCGAAAGTACGCTGGATTAGGTCGGGATCGCTTTTGTAGTTGTACGGGAGCATCCCGCCATTGGCTTTTATCATCGAGAGGATTTTATCGGCGGCACTGGAGGCTTTTGCTTTTCCGACCATTTGGAGGGATAAATCAAGTTTACCATCAGGTCTGAGGATTTTCACAAAGCCGTTTTTGATTTGCCCGACACGGACATCTTCAAAAATCTCATTCGCATAAATCATCCCCTCGTATTTATGATCCACGATCACTTTGTACCCCATAGGGGTTTTGGCGATGATCATAAAACTTACAGAGGTATTGGGATAAAAAGTTTTCGG
Source organism: Sulfuricurvum sp. (assembly GCF_049305995.1). Taxonomy (GTDB): domain Bacteria; phylum Campylobacterota; class Campylobacteria; order Campylobacterales; family Sulfurimonadaceae; genus Sulfuricurvum. Next base: position 4,955 of record NZ_JBAQPS010000203.1, on the reverse strand, counting down.
AGGCATCTCTAACGCCCCGCTGATCTTTTCGGTTCCCACGAGACGATTGGTCTGTTCATCGAAGATAACACGAACAAGCCGCTTTTCTCCAACGGCAAACGGGCGTTTTTGAAGTGCTCTAGGGACGAAGAGATCTTTCGGCAATCCCCAGTCCACAAATGCACCGATACTGCTGGTATCGACCACTTCAACAAACGCGATTTCATTTACCATCGCTTTGGGTGTTACAGTTGTCGCTACAGGGCGGTCTTCGCTGTCGGTATAGACAAATACATCGATGGTATCACCGATGTGCATTTGGTCGGTGACGTATTGGTTAGGCAGTAATATATCGCTCTCATCCAGTGCACGCAAGAATAACCCCGGAACAGTATCGCGATCAATTGTGAGGATATTAATTTCCCCGATTTTTAGTGTTTCATTCATAGTGGAATTATAGCTTACATTGTGTTTTAAAGAGATTTTAGCGCTATAATGCGTATATATTATGCGCATGGAGAATGCAATGACGGCAGTTTACAATCCAAATGCTCCTAAAAAATCGGCAAATCTCAGCATTAATAGTGAGCTACTTCAGCAAGCAAAAGAGCTTGGCATTAATCTTTCACAATCACTTGAAGAGACGTTAGCGGATAAAGTGGCACGTTGCAAAGAAGAATTATGGTTACAAGAGAACCGCGAGGCGATTCAAGATTATAATCATACAATCGAGCGAAGAGGTGTCTTTAGTCACGGATTGAGACGATTCTAATGGCGCAGTTTGATGTTTATCGTAATATAAATCCAAGTACATCCGAAGAGTTACCTTATCTCATCGATATTCAAGCCCAATTATTAAATCATCTCTCGACCTGTGTGGTTATCCCATTCTCAACCAAAGCAAAAGCATTGAAACATCTTAATCCGATATTTGTGATCGAAGAGAAAAATGTTGTATTAATGACTCAAGAAATGGCGGGGATTGAGAGGGCATTGTTGGGAGAGAGAGTAGTATCGTTGTCAGGAAAACGGAGTGAGATTATTGGTGCTGTTGATTTTTTGATAAGTGGATTTTGATACGCCATAAAATCAACTTCAATGAAATCTCACATAAAATAAGAGTCATTGAGCTATAATCTATCAATTTATGAATGGATCATCTATGACAATCGCCAAAATCGAAACGAATCTACGAGAACTCATTGAAAAATTTTCTCCTCAAACTTTTATTTTTGATCTTTTAATAGGCTATGGATTTCCGAAATCGACTCTTGCTCGTTTAGAAAAAGGGGATTTAAACCAGTTGGAATCCAAGGGGGAACTAACCCTTCGAAAGCAACTGTTTTTTAAAGTAGCTTCGGCTGATGCGCTTCATGCAACTATCGATGAACTCTCAAATGATCCGAAAACGACGAAAAATTCTCCTCGTTTCATTATCGTTACTGACTATGCAACTCTTTTGGCGGTAGATACCAAAACCAAAGATACCCTCGATATCAAACTGACCGACTTGACCAAATACTATGATTTTTTTCTTCCGTGGGCGGGGATGGAGAAATCACAACACAAAGATGAAAACCCCGCTGACGTAAAAGCGGCTGAAAAGATGGCGAAGCTCTATGATGAGATCGTCAAAGAGAATGAAACCGCAACAGCGCAAGAAGTACATGCTCTCAATGTCTTTTTAACACGGCTACTGTTTTGTTATTTCGCCGAAGACAGCAATATTTTTGAAGACAACCAATTTACTAATGCAATAGAGCAACACACGCAGACTGATGGCAGTGATTTGGACAGCTATTTGGAGCGATTGTTTGACCTGCTCAATATCGAAAAAAGAGAAAGTTCTTTGCCTGAGTATCTCAAAGCGTTCCCATACGTCAATGGAGGTCTTTTCAGAGATAAACTTGCCCTGCCACGATTTACCGCTAAATCTCGGCGTATCATGATAGAGATAGGCTCTCTCGACTGGGCTTTGATAAATCCTGACATCTTCGGGTCGATGATCCAAGCGGTCATCACTCCTGAACACCGTGGCGGGATGGGGATGCACTATACCTCTGTTCCCAATATCATGAAAGTAATCGAACCGTTGTTTTTGGATGAGTTGTATGAAGAGTTTGAAAAAGCAAAAACGAGCAAAATAAAGTTGCAAAGCCTGATTGAGCGACTGGCAAATCTAAAGATATTTGATCCTGCTTGCGGCAGTGGCAATTTCCTGATTATTGCCTACAAAGAGCTTAGGCACTTAGAGATGAAAATTTTAAAACAGATCGATAAAGTTTCAAACATGAAACAAGGCGAACTTTTTGGCTCAAAATCAAAATATGAACAATTGAGTTTTTTATCCCTCTCTTCTCGCATCGCATTAACACAGTTTTACGGGATAGAACTGGACGACTTCGCGCATGAAGTCGCTACTCTCTCTCTGTGGCTGGCAGAGCATCAGATGAACAAAGCGTTCTTCCAAGAATTCGGGCAAACCAATCCCCCGCTACCGCTCAAAAATGGTGGCAATATCGTTCATGGAAATGCTACGCGCGTAAACTGGGAAGAAGTTTGTCCGAAAAATGAGGGTGATGAGATTTATGTTTTGGGGAATCCACCGTATCTTGGATCATTTCTTCAATCCAAAGAACAAAAAGAAGATTTAGCTTTGGTATGTGAAGGATTTAAATCTTATAAAGATTTGGATTATATTGCATCATGGTTTATCAAAAGTGCCAATTACGCATATGGAGAAAATGTACGATTTGCATTTGTTACTACAAATTCAATATGTCAAGGAGAGCAAGTTGTCTTATTATGGCCGTACATTTTTGAAAAAAATCTTGAAATATTTTTTGCTCATACATCTTTCAAATGGAAAAATAATGCAAAAGCCAATGCTGGCGTAATAGTAGCTATTGTTGGTATTCAAAATAAGTCAGATCGCAAAAAAAAGTTATTTTATAATAACATCGTAAAGGATGTAGATAGTATCACTCCATATTTGACCACTGGTAATGATTTAATTATCAAAAAAAGAATGAAACCGTTATCTAAAATTCCAATTATGAATTATGGGAGTAAAATTGTTGATAATGGGCATCTGATATTTAGTTCAGAAGAAAAAGAAAAATTACTTGAGGAGTATCCAGAAACAAGTTTCTTGTTTAAAAAACTTGCGGGTTCCGCAGAGTTTATCCGTGGACTTGAAAGATGGTGCTTGTATATTCAAGACGAAGACTTGGAATTTGCACAATCAATTTTACCTATAGCACAACGCTTGAAGCAAGTAAAAGAATTTAGAGAAAAAAGTTCAGAGAAAAGCACTGTCGAAGCTGCAAAAACTCCTTATAAATTTTATTATTCCGCTCACTCTAATTCACACTCAATTATTGTTCCAAGTACTTCTTCTGAAAGAAGAGAATATATTCCTATTGGATTTTTAGATGGAAGCACAATAATTACTAATGCGGCAAGTGCTATTTTTAATGCAGAAGCATGGATTATGGGCGTTGTATCTTCAAAAATGCATATGGTATGGATGCGAACAGTGGCAGGAAGATTAAAAACCGACTATAGATACTCTTCGCAGTTGGTATACAATACATTTCCATTCCTTGATATTTTAGATCAGCAAAAAGAGGTAATCACTGAACTTGTTTTCAATATTCTCCATGAGCGTGAACTGCACTCAGAAAAAACATTGGCTCAATTGTATGACCCTGATAAAATGCCCGCTGATCTCAAAGAAGCACATAATCAACTTGATTTGGCGATAGAACGATGCTACCGTGCTAAACCGTTTGAGAATGATGAGGAACGGTTGGAGTATCTTTTTAAGATGTATGAAGAGATGGTGGCAAAAGAAAACAATACCATGAAAAAGGGAACACAATGATACTAAACTCGGTGATTATCCATGAGATAAGAAAAGAAGCAAACACTACAAATACTGCTACATTGTATTTGTCAAATTCTGTTCTAGATGTTAGTAATGAATACGTACTCAAAATAGTAACATCATTAGAAGAGTCTTTTTCGAGGAAAACCCTCAAGAGAGCTAAATTTTCAGAAGATGGTTTCAAAGAAGATTTTCAAGATTTTACAAATATTGACATAATGAATTTTTCTAATGTTTTAACTACAAAATTAAAAAATAATATCAATGGTATTAGTCAAGCAAAAGGTGGTTATCTTGTATTTGCGAGATATACAACTACACAAGATTTTTTAGCAATTTTCTTAGTAAGAAATACTGAAGGTTCTAAGCTCATCCCAAGTGCAGGAAGCTGGGATTTAGATTCTACTCAATATTTAGATGTAGAACATTTTGCGATGGGTACAAAAATAAATTTATCGATTTTAAACAGTGAATCTGATGATAGATATATTTCTCTTGTAAGAGGAAACACAGATATTTCACATTATTTTGAGGCATGGATAGGTTTAGATGACCCAAAACAAGAAAATAAAGATGCACAAGCTTTATACAATATAGCGAATCAAATAGATTTACCAAATGGAATGACAAGGGATAGTTTGAAAAGAACTATTTTTGATTATGCAAAAAGTAGCACTGGAAAAATTGTTAATTTAAGAGACCTAAGTACATATATTTTCCAAGATGAAAACTATATTACAAATTATTGTGAAACAAATAATGTAGATATTGATGGAGAATTCAAATTAACGGGTGCAAATCTAAGCAGATTTTATAAAGTTTCTGTCAAAGCAAATAACATTGAACTGACTTTTCCAAGAAGTAGTTTTAACCCCAATGAAATAGAAATAATAGACGGACAGGTTGTCATCCACTCTGAAGAACTGGCACAACAAATTCAATCGGCTCTTAATTCAAATATAGATGTAGAATAATGAATAGTGAAAATATCAATAAACTATTAACATTGCTATGTAGAAGTCAAGATTTATCATCAGATGAACTTACTTTTCTATCAAATGATTTGGTGAATGATACAGAATTATTA
>NZ_JBAQPS010000202.1:0-1744 GCF_049305995.1 Sulfuricurvum sp. | reverse complement strand
TATCTATCATCATTGTCACACCTCCCACTTTACATCAAGGCAAAAAAAATCTCCGTTGGTTGATTCCAGCGTGTCGAGCGCATCCTAAGTCCTTTAGGTGAATGTGTTGAATCTTCTGAAGTCAAGATTTTATATATTCACCACTAAACGGAGGATATGGATGTAAAGAAATTACTCATAGAGTATATAGCTAGGAAAACGGATTGTATAATAGTTTGTGTCGGGTGGTAAGAGGTTCGATTCACAAAGAGATGCCCGTAATAGTGTCGATAGAGGGCGCTGGCTTGAAGTCGATAGGAGAAATCCTAGCATGAGTGAATGATTACCCACTTATAATGCAACTGTTATGGTTTAAAGATTCCCAATCACTGTTCGCTATTATCTAGTGGTTTGCCAATATTTTTGCCATTTTGTATTTTCAAAAAGGGCAAAAACCAATTGCAAAGGATAAGAAAAATAGGAAAAAATTCTCCAATTGGTTTTTTGATACTATGAAAGAAGTGGCTTTAAATAATAATTTATAATACTTAAAGAGATAGATATAGGAATATATACTACATACCTATATCAAGACTCGGCTTTAAGTCTATTTCCCTAGCTCTTTTTTGACTGTAGCATAATTTTTACAGCCATCTTCATATTTCATATCGCAAGCCATTCCAAGATATTTTAGTGCTAACTTATCACTCTGCTTAACTCCCTCGCCATTGTAATACATAACCCCAAGATTAAAGCATCCCACATCGTTTCCACCATTGCATGCTTTTGCGCAAAGTTCAGCTGCTTTAGAGCTATTTTGCTTTATTCCAGAGCCATTTAAATACATAAGCCCAAGATTACTACAGCCCATTGCACTTCCACCATTACAGGCTTTTGTAAATAACTCGATTGCTTTAAATTGGTTTTGTTCTACACCATCTCCATCATTATACATACTTCCTAGTTTAGAATAAGCATCAAAATGACCCAAAATACACGCTTTTTCAAACAATGGCTTTGCTTTAGCACTGTCTTGTTCGACAATATCACCTTTTATATATCCAAACCCAAGATTAAAACATCCATTCGCATTATTTGCATCACAAGCTTTTGTGAATAATCGAATAGCTTCATCATGATTTTTTGTAACTCCATCACCACTTATATACATAATTCCTAAACTAGAGCATCTTTCTGAATATCCTAATTCACAAGCTTTTGTATAAAATACGGCTGCTTTAGATGAATCTTGCATCATTCCGTATCCTTGCTTATAGATTAAACCTGCATTCCCACATCCATCAGCCTTCCCATGTTCACATGCCTTAGAAAAATTTTGCAATGCACTTTGATACTGTTTTTTATCAAATGCCTTGACCCCATTTTCAAAATCTCCAGCAAATGCAATTGATGCAACAACACAAAGCATAATAATTTTTTTTAACATTTAGATTCTCTCCCCATTTTAATAAAGGATAGTAACATAATAGGGATAGAAACTTTCCTGAAATGGTGACTAAAAAGCTCTGTTCATTGAAAAACCGTGTAAAGCTTCCGTCTATTTGTTACCCTAAACTCACTGACCCCTGAACTAACCCCATTATCTTCTAATTTCTGTATAGCAAACTCCACTAACTGTTTTTTCTGCTCAAAAACGCCTTTGTATGCGGGGATACCGTTTAGTTTTTGAACCGTTTCGATAATCTTCCGCTTCTGTTGCTGTTTCGCATATCCCTCTATCATCATTTTAAACGTCCTGTAGCTC
>NZ_JBAQPS010000201.1:0-3490 GCF_049305995.1 Sulfuricurvum sp. | reverse complement strand
GAGGCAACATTGAGCAAATATCCCCATCTGCGACACGGTGAGAGAATTGATCCATCGGAGTATATCTACTATCCAAATCTGACGATGATCAACGGCTCAGGAGGTTACGGATTTGTCCTCGCGCCGTATTTGGCAAAACGGTTGGGTGAATGGTTGGGTGAATGGTTGGGTGAATGGTTGGGTGAGGGGAAAGAATTGAATCTAACTTTGTCTCCGTCACGATTTTTTCCTCGCTGGGCAAAGCGTCAGTCGTAAACAACAACTCCGTAGTTGTCATCAATCCGATAAAAACGTGAATCGGCGGTAATAATCAGTTCATCCAATCTTGCCATATGAACATAGCTTTTTTTACCGATTTTTATCCCGTTTTCGAGAAAAAATCGTTTAAGATTTACGAATTTGATCTCATTGACAAACTTGTATTCGAATTGATTATAAAGGCGCATTTTTTTGTAACTAAAAATATGACTATCAATACCGAGTTGTGTTGCTGCGTATTGAGTCGGGAGATATCCGCTAAGATCCGTGAGTTCCTCTTCAATATGGGCATATTTACTAGGAAGAGTAGATTTTTCGAGAAATACATAGCGATTAAGTTTAATATGACGTGTGTCATTCCAATAGTGATATGCTGGTGAAGAGATATCGAGCTTTGTATAAACTTCCTTCCAAAGCCAGTGTTGATCAAGAGTAGAATAAAGGGCTGACATTTCTTATTCACCATAATCCGGCTCATTTAATGCCAGACGTTTAGCGTACATAAACCGTTGTTTATAATATCCTTTGTCGATTGAATCGTATTGCACTTTTTGATTGGCATACGATGCGTGGATGATTTGTCCATCACCTGCATAAATAGCAACATGAGATGGGTCTGATTTATAAGTTCGATAAAAGAGTAAATCACCGACTTGTAAGTCATCTATGTTGACATCTTCACCGAGTTGAGCTTGTTCGGCAGCGCTGCGTGGAAGCGTAATACCGAATTGGCGATATACTTGCTGTGTAAAGCCTGAACAGTCGGTTCGCTCACCGTCTTTATTTCCAAACCCATAGGGGGTTCCTAGAAAATCTTTTGCACGTGCCAATACTTTGTCTTTTACATTTCTAATATTGTGAACAATTTTTTGTGTTTTTGTAATCGGTTCTTCAATCTTATCTGGAATTGATTCTTTTAAGGCGATAGCGGTAGGCTTTGGAACAAGCAAAAATGGTTTGATATCTTGCCCGATTGAATCCGTTGTGACTTTTTCATTTTTAAGTATCGGAGCAGTATACGCTACCGCTTTTACGACCGGTTCAGATGGAGGAGTCGGTTTGGTTATGATAAGATAAGGCACTGTTTTGATGAATGGATTTTCATCAATTTTTTGTGATTCATTTGTTTTTTTAAGTTCACGCTCGTATTCTAAAAAAAGAGACGGTTCACGTCTTTGACTCTCGGCATACAAGGATACTATCAGTAAAATCAGTGATAGTGCTGTACGTTTAATCAGCATCTCTCCTCCTCATTTTTCTATACTCTAAAGTCATTATAGATCAAAAAGCTTTATTTTTTTTTATAATCGTAAAATTTAACAGGACGTTATGGTACACTTTCTTAAAAAACGAATGGATAATATAAGGTATGAAAGAGGCAATTGTCTTATTAAATATGGGTGGACCCAATAATCTGAACGAAGTAGAAGTATTTTTGCATAATATGTTCAATGACCCTTATATTATCCGAACCAAATCGAAATTACTACGTCGATTTATTGCCGGAATAATTACGTTGACACGTACCGAAAAATCTCAGGATATTTATCGTAAAATCGGGGGGAAATCACCGTTGGTAGAGCATACGCATCATTTAGTGCAGGCATTGGAAAAAACAATTGGAACCGATGTAGTTGTCGATTTTGTCATGCGTTATACTCCACCGATGGCTCAGGAAGTGTGTATGAGACTGAAAGGACAGGGAATTGAAAAAGTCTACCTTATTCCTCTGTATCCCCAATACTCCACAACAACAACTCAGTCATCGTTGGATGATTTCGAGATGGTTGCCCATTTGATCGGTTGGGATGTTATTACGGTTGAAATTAAACATTTTTTTATGCATCGTGGCTATAACGCATGTCTGATAGAGCGTATCAAAGAATCGCTAAGAGATGATGATGCACAAAATTTTGATATTATTTTTTCGGCTCACGGTTTACCGCAAAAAATTGTGAATCAGGGTGATCCGTATCAGCGCCATGTAATAGCTCATGTGGGATTAATGAAATCTTTGATGATAGAGCAAGGAATTCGATTTAATCGTGTTCACTTGGCGTATCAGTCCAAAGTGGGTCCGATGAAGTGGTTGGAACCTGATTTGGCTACAACACTGCATGAATTAGAGAACAAACGTGTTATTATTGTTCCAATTGCTTTTACAATCGATAATTCCGAAACTGATTTTGAACTCTCGATCGAATATGCCGAAGTAGCTCATGAGCTTAAATTTGAAGAATATCGTGTTTGTCGTTGTCCAAATGATCATCCTTTATTTGTTCAAACTCTGAAAGAACTTTATGAGAAAATGAGATAAATGCGTCGTATAGCCCTCTTTGATATGGATGGAACCCTGATCGATTCGGGATTGGATATTACCCTCTCTATCAATTATGTGCGTAAATCGATCTATAATCTAGCTCCCCTCGAAGTGCAATCGATTATCGATGCGATTAATACGCATCAGCGTAATTTAGCATACCTCTTTTATGGAACCGATTTGTATGAATCCCATGCCAAATCACTTTTTGAAGAACACTATTTTTATCAGTGTATTCAAAATCTTAAAGCGTATGATAGGATACCGGAGATACTGGCTAAATTGAGTTCTCATGGCGTTAAAATGGGAGTTGCGACCAACGCACCCACACTTTTTGCTAAGCGGATGCTCACTCATTTGGAATTGGATCATTTTTTTGATTCTATCATCGGAGCAGATTATGTTGAGACTCCTAAACCTCATCCGCAAATGCTTCAGTACCATCTAAAGCGTCACCATTACCGATCAGGTATGGATCGTGCTTGGATGATTGGAGATAACTCCAAAGATATGGAAGCAGCCTCTCGTGCCGGAATTGCCGGAATCTTCGCAGGATGGGGATTCAGTTCTTTAGGAGAGGGGGATTATTTTGCCTCTTCTCCGGATCATCTTATTGATATCATTTGTAATAAAGGCTAAAAATGTTTAGTATTGATCTCCTTATAATCATTGGTGTTATGTCACTTTTGTTTTTACGCCATACATCTGTTTACAAAGATCCGAATAAAATTAACTATACCCCTGTCGTTTTGGCTTTAGGTGTATTGGGTGGATTGGTCCATTTGATGTTTAGCAGTATGGATGTTTCTTCTTTTAAAGAAGCTCTTTTGATGGTAAGTGTCGGTTTGGTTCTTTTTGCGATTATTTCGGTGATGACCCAAACCATTTTGGTTATGAATGCGAATGAGGATC
>NZ_JBAQPS010000200.1:0-2275 GCF_049305995.1 Sulfuricurvum sp. | reverse complement strand
CTTTTGGATCGTAACGAAGCACTGCTTCACTAATAAGACGACGTTTTTGTTCACTAATCATCGTGATGATGATCGCCTGAGCCTCTTTGAGCTTCAATGATTCGAGAACGGGGAGTTTATCAAGATGCCCGAAATAGGCCATGTAGCCTAGTTTACGCGCATGAAGAACGTGTTTAAGATTATCCGAGATAATGACGAAGTTTCCCTGTTGAGCCTGTAGATTAGATGCAACGATTTTACCCAGTACCCCAAAGCCTGCAATGATAATGTGATCTTTACGAGCAATCGGGGTGATGACGTCCGATTCATAGAACTCTTTTTCAAAATACGATGAGAGTTTATAGATATTCCCGATGATGAACGGGGTGAGGATCATAGAGATAACACTCACCAAAATCAAAAAGCTCGCCATCTCCTCACTAATCAATTTTTGTGATCCGGCGAGAGCGAAAATAGCAAAGGAAAACTCTCCGATTTGTGCAAGTGAAAGGGCTGTTTTTGCTGAGGTATTTTTATCGGAGTTGCGTCGTATAATTGCGTAGATGACAAGTGCTTTAAAGAGCATGGCAAAGGCAAAAACGAAAATGATAATATGGATGTTTTGGGCAAAATAGAGCATATCGATCTTCGTCCCCACCCCGAAAAAAAAAGCCCCCAAAAGAAGGTCTTTATAGGTGGAAATATCGGATTCGACCTTGACGTTATAGCGGGTATCGGCGATAATCATCCCAGCGATAAAGGCTCCCAATGAATAAGTAAAACCCATACTATGTGCGAGGAGTGAAGCTCCGATGAGTATGGAGAAAACAGAACCTAAAAAGAGCTCTTCGAGTTCGGTTTTAGCTGAAAACTGTAAGAGTGCATTGACAATTTTATCTCCGATGGTAAACATAAAAACGACGACAAAAACAGCGGAAAGAAGAGTTTTAACGAGCACTTCGCCCAGCGAGAGGGTATCGTTGGATAAAAAGGTGATGAGCAATAAAATCGGGATAACGGCAAGGTCTTGAAAAATCAAAATCCCCATCGATTTTTGACCGTAGGGGGTATGGATATCTTTGGACTCTTTGAGATAGGTGAGGACAATGGCGGTGGAAGAGAGGGAAAATGCCAAAGAGATGATGAGCGAGGTGTTGAAATCAAGACGAAAAAGATAATGGGAGAGTAAAAAGATCACCACGACGCTGAACACGACCTGCAATAGACCGTTGGTGAGGAGAATATCTTTCATCTTTTTGATTTTATCCAGACTCAGCTCCAGTCCGATAGTAAACATCAAAAAGACGATCCCAAACTCCCCGATAAAATCGAGTGAATCGTTCGCTGAACCGTTAAACCCGAATAGGGTACTAACGATGGTCCCCGTCGCGATATAGCCGATGATATGCGAGATACCAAACCGTTTTAGGATGATGTTGAGTACCGTCGCGATCGCAACGGTTAAAAAGATTGAGAGTAATAGTGTTTCCATATGGGTATTATAGTGCAAGGTTCGTGCTAAGGGTGGTTAAAAAGTGGGCGGTTAGCTCTCACTTTTACCTAATGATTTAAAATGCAGTTATTTATAAATATCGCCGCGAGAACCTAAATCATAAAAATAAACGATAACTTTTTCATCGATAATGGTGTATAAAAATCGGTATTTTCCGATTCTCAAACGGTATTGGTTTATCTGAGCTTGAAGTTTTTTAACATCTACGTGTGGATTAGAGGGGAGGGGATTTTCGCAGATATATTTTAGATCGTCATAGAAACGTTTAACGACATTCTGGGATAATTTATCGATTTGTTTGACGAAATGTTTCGAAAATTCGATCTCATACATCGATATTTCGAGCCTTTGCGTACTCTTTCCAATTAAGGGTTTGAGAGTTTTTTAAATCTTCCATCGCCTCTTGGTAGGACAAGGCATTGGAATCGCTAAAGATAAGATCGTCATCATCTTCGATAATTGAGAGTCTATTTTGCGGGTAGAACTTTAAAAACTCTTTGAAATGCTCATAAATAGAGTCATCCAATCGGATACTCAATGTGTGCATAGGATACCTCCTCGCAATTTTTTTGATTATATCCATATCGATCTTTTAGATTTCTTTATTCCCGTATAGCTCTTTTTTCCTCTAACTGAGAATAAGTTTTTCTCTCGTATCCTCATACATTTTCGTCTCCAGTAAAAGAGATATTTTTTCAGTGGTGATCGTATCGACTACGATGATCGCTGAGGTGTTAAACGGATTTCCGCTGAGTTGAGTACGCAATACCATCTCAGTTTCGA
>NZ_JBAQPS010000199.1:0-4787 GCF_049305995.1 Sulfuricurvum sp. | reverse complement strand
ATTCATTTATGCTCCTAAAAGCTGAGAGTAACGGCCTTGCACTGGTGATGATTCCTCTAGCCTACGCCCTCTATAATCTCACGCAATCTCTCTTTGCCATCCCCATCGGGAAATTAGCCGACCGTTTAGGAAAAGGGACACTGTTGTCTGCTGTCTATATCGCGTTTGGTTTGGGTGCGCTGGCAATGACACTGGGAGCCTCATGGGCTATTTGGGTGGGTTTTGGAATCTACGGATTTTTCGCGGCAGGCTTTAATGCGTTGGCCAAAGCCATCATCTCAGATACGGCACCGATGGAGTACAAAGCAACCGCCTATGGAATTTACTATACTTCTGTGGGAATCGCGATATTTGCTTCTTTGGTACTCGGCGGGATCATTTGGGATTATTATGGAAGTAATTTACTCTTTTCAATTGCTTCTCTATCCGCCATTATTCTAGGTATTTTACTTTATTTTATGCGTCATCTATTACTCCACAGCTAAAAGTGCTAGAATAGCGCACATGTAATTTCAAGGATTAAAGATACTATGTTGCGCTCGATTCACGACTCTTTAGAACCAAAACTCATTACTCTCTTTAGACGCCAAGGCTATTCTCGCGCCGATTTTGTCGCCGATACCATTGCGGGTCTTGCGGTCGCCATCGTTGCACTTCCACTAGCAATGGCGATTGCTATCGCCTCAAATCTCCCACCTGAGCGTGGTCTCTTTACCGCTATTGTCGCCGGATTTTTGATCTCTGCACATGGTGGTAGCCGCTATCAAATCGGAGGACCAACAGCGGCATTTATCGTAACTGTTTCACTGGTTGCGATGAAACATGGTTATGAGGGATTAGTTCTCGCAACGATTATGTCGGGAATTATTCTCATAATTATGGCATTCTTTCGAGCCGGAGAGCTGATCAAGTTTATCCCCTACCCTGTTATCGTTGGGTTTACCTCAGGGATTGCACTTCTTATCGCTTTTTCACAGATTCGCGATTTTTTCGGCCTCTCTATCGCTACGGTTCCCCCTGATTTTATCGATAAACTTTACCTCTATCTTGCCCATATTGGTGAGACCAATTTCATCGCCGTATTTCTTGCTCTTGCATCCATAGGTGTTATTGTGTTGGCAAAAAAACATATCCCACGAATCCCAGGACCTATTATCGTTGTTACCCTCAGTGCACTCGCCGTTTGGGCATTTAATCTACCGATCGAGACGATAGAGAGCAGATTCGGATCAATCCCCTCCATGCTCCCAACTCCTGTATGGCCGGAGATTACTTTCGATAAGCTCCGACTTTTACTCCCCGATGCCATCACTATTGCCACCCTTGCCGCTATCGAATCACTCCTTTCCGCCGTCGTTGCCGATGGAATGACTGGGACACGTCATAAATCCAATGCCGAACTTTTAGGGCAAGGGATTGCTAATATCGCATCAGGTATTTTCGGCGGTCTTCCTGCCACCGGAGCCATTGCCCGAACCGCTACCAACATCAAAGCAGGAGCGCGCACCCCGATGGCGGGGATAATGCACGCTCTCTGGCTTTTTATCTTTATGCTCCTTTTAGCCCCACTCATTATAAAAGTGCCTCTAGCCGCACTTGCCGCTATTTTAATGGTCGTAGCATGGAATATGTCTGAGATCAAACATATCCGTGAGATAATGCATGCTCCACGAACCGACCGTATCGTTTTGATCGTTACGTTTTTATTGACCGTACTGGTTGATTTGAACTTTGCAATACAAGCGGGTATTGCTCTCGCTTCGATTTTATTTATCGATCAAATGATGAGGGCAACCCAAATCCGTGCGGTAGCGGGTGAAGAAGATGATCCTGATTCGATCCACAATAAAACTATCCCCAAAGAAGTAGAAGTCTATGAAATACAAGGGCCTCTGTTTTTCGGTGTCGCAGAAAAGCTGATCGATACTCTCGCCTTGTTTGAAAAACCATCCAAAGTTTTCATTTTGCGTATGCGTTATGTCCCTCTGATCGATGCAGCCGGATTACATGCCCTAGAAGTATTGCATGAGCGGCTTCATGAAAAAAATACTTGTTTAATCCTCTCTGGGGTCAATCATCAGGTTCAAAAATTTATCGAAAAGTCTCATATTGATGAAAAAATTGGAAAAGAAAATATCGTCGATCATATTGATAAAGCAATTTTACGCTCAAATGAAATTCTAAGATCATTTAGTGACGAGAATGACAACTCTGTACATCGTAATTAAGTAACTCTTCAAACGTTGCTACCTGAACTGGTTTACTGCATAAATACCCTTGAAAATAGTTGCATCCATGATGTTCCAAAAAGCTAAACTGTTCAATCGTCTCAACGCCTTCTGCAATCACGTCGAGATTAAAAATTGAAGCAATCGAAAGTATGGTTTCAACCAATGCCGCATCATCAGCATCACTCATAATATCACGTATAAAACTGCGATCAATTTTAAGCGTTGTAAACGGAAGTCGTTTAAGATATGCTAATGATGAATAACCGGTACCAAAATCATCCATCGAAAGAGCGATACCAGCGATACGAAGACGATTCATTTTATCAATAACAGTATCCATTTTATCAATAATCATCGATTCAGTTAACTCTAATTCAAGCATAGAGGGAACTATCCCTGTTTCGGCAACAATACGAATCACGTTATCGACAAAATCATTCTGGCGAAACTGTACCACACTCACATTAACTGCAATACGCTCAATATGCGATTTCGTTATGTAATCGGATCGCCATTTTACAAACTGCGTACATGCTTCACGGAGTACCCACTCACCGATGGGAACGATTAATCCACTCTCTTCGGCGATATCAATCATCTCATCGGGCATCACTAATCCTATCTCGGGATGATTCCACCGCAATAATGCCTCAGATCCTATAATTCGTTTCGTTGAAATTTCTATTACAGGTTGATAATAAAGCTCCAATTCATTATTTTTGATAGCGTGACGAAGAGCATTCTCTAAAAAGAGCCGTTTTTTAATCCATTGATCCATTTGCTCCTGATAAAAACGGGTCGTATTCCTCCCCTCTTTTTTCGCTTGATACATTGCCGTATCGGCAAATTTAAGTAAATCATCTGCATTTTGCTCATCTGAGTTCACTAACGCGATTCCAATACTCGTACTGGTAGTAATAGGTTCAAGACGATCAACTTCATAGGGGAGGCTTAAAATAGCATGAATTTTTTCGGCAACTGTTTCCACACGTGTTGCAGCAATATGAGGATCATCTCCAAGCTCACCTAGCAAAATAACAAATTCATCCCCGCCTAAGCGTGACACCGTATCTACCTCACGGCAAACCGAAGTCAATCGCGATGCTGTTTCGATTAAAATCATATCTCCTATATGATGTCCCAGTGAGTCATTGACACTTTTAAAATGATCCAAATCCAAAAACATCACCGCAATCAAACTTTTATGACGACGATAATAGGCCAAAGCCTGTTCAATACGATCTTTTAGCAAAATACGATTAGGAATATCCGTTAAGGCATCGTAATAAGCCTGATGCTTTACCTGCTCTTCAGCAACAACTCGTTCTGTAATATCAGTAACAATAGCCACACCACCGATAATTTCATGCTTAGTGTCATACATCGGTGATGTACGCAACGTAATCCATAAATTAAGACGATTAATCATCGTCGTATAAGGTCCCTCATAATACCCTTTTCGCTCACCAAATGGTGCATTGAGTGCTTCATACAAACAAGTGTCAGGAAGTTTTTTTAAATCCAATCCGATCATTCGTTCTCGATCAATACGTAAAATTTGTAGCATCTCAGTATTAGAATCTATGACTATAAGATCGGTGTTATAATAAAAAATTCCGGCAGGAGCTTCTTTAAAAATCGTCTGAAAATGCTCTTCCGAAAGTTCCAATGCTGCGATTGCTTTTTGGTGAAGAATTTTAGACTTAAAAGTACTCATAATATTCGTATAAATCCGTCTTGATGCACTTACCAATAAAATAAAAAAAGTAAAAACCAAAAGACTCATCATCTGAAACTCAACGCTACCCTGACAAAGCAAAACCACAAATAATGGTATAAGTAGAAATAGTAAAAATAATACCGTTGACCTAAATAATGATGCTAATGTCCCTGATGCAATTGATGCAATACCGGCAATAAGAAAAATAAGAAAAAACTGATGAAGGATATTGGATGTTTGAAAAATAAAGAATGCAACACTTCCCCATACTAATGCTGAAAAAAACATGACAGTATTAAAATGCTTTTCCCATTGCGTAGTCGATTTCTTTTGAATATAAAGATAATGCTCTCTTAAAAGCCAAACTCTCCAAATTAAAGTTGTAATAACGAAGATAAACCATATACCAATAAAGAAGAAAATAGGAGTTTGATAAAAAAAGAATAAAATAACTGTCGCACCGAAAAAAAGGGGAAATACCGATGCAAACGCTTGCGTATAGGCAACAGACACTTGTTCTGCACGAATCTGTTCACGTTCCGTTTCATTTAATTCGGATAAAAAATCTTTCTGTTTAAAAAACATAGACATCCACTTTCGTAAATTTTATCAGAGTAAATAACATACACAATAAAAAGTATATTTAATATATGTTACAATTATACAATGAAAAAAGTCTTTTTTTTAATCATTTTTTATTTAAATCTCAGCGCATATGAATTAGATCAAAATTATGAATATTCCAATACAACGATTTATTCAAATACTTTGTTTCCTGAAATCCCAAAAACATTTGAGATTCTAAAAATTCCCGAAGATAAAACACAGTATAGAAT
>NZ_JBAQPS010000198.1:0-8772 GCF_049305995.1 Sulfuricurvum sp. | reverse complement strand
GCCTTGCGGTTATTGTAACCTAATTGTAACATAACGTAGAGTAATTTAGAGGATAAGCATCGCGTCACCATATGAGAAAAAGCGGTATTTTTCATCAATCGCTTCTCTGTAAATGCGGTGGGTCTCTTCCAACCCGACGAACGATGCGACGAGCATCAGTAGTGTTGATTGGGGAAGATGGAAATTGGTGAGAAGATGATTAATCCGTTTTGGGGGATTATTAGGGTGTAAAAAGAGGTTTGCTTCCCCATGTGTCTCGTGGGTTCGTACATGGTATTCGATCGTGCGGGTGGAGGTTGTTCCAACACTCAAAAGGGAGATGTCACTATCGATAAGCTCTTTGGCGGTAGTGCTAATGTCAAAATATTCCGAATGCATCGGATGATCGGTGATAATCTCGGCTTCGACTGGTTTAAAGGTTCCTGATCCGACATGGAGAGTGACAAAAGCGTGTGGATGACGTGAACACACCGCATCAAACAACTCATCGGTAAAATGGAGCGATGCGGTAGGTGCAGCTACTGCCCCCTCATAGTGGGCGAAAACGCTTTGGTATTCCCGCTCATCTTCGGAGTTGTCTTCACGTCCGAGGTATGGGGGGAGTGGGATATGTCCGACTTTCTCTAAAATAGGGAGGAGCTCTTCGAAGCGGATAAGGGAATCGTGAAGGTAAAAATTGACATCGCGTGAGCCGTCATCGTGCAGTTTGATGACACGCCCACTCAACCCTTCATCAAAGTTCAATAACGTCCCCTCTTTAACCCGTCCTTTGATGTACACATTGATCGCATGAGCATCGTGAGGGCGATTGATGAGCAGCTCGATCGCTCCGCCACTCTCTTTTTTTCCGTAAACCCTAGCTTTGATAACTTTCGTATCGTTAAAAATGATTCCGCAGTTTTCAGGGAGAAACGATTCGAGTGCGTCGAAACGGGTGTGCGTAATCGATTTGTCTGTACGGTTGTAAACGAGGAGGCGGGCATGATCTCTGGGATGGATCGGATGGGTCGCTATAAGCTCTGATGGGAGCTCATAGTGGTAACTGGCCGTAAGAAGAGGGTTGAGATCAGTCAATCGTCTCTTCTTCGTCTTCGGCCATATAGGCCTCTTCTTTTGGTGCCGGATTAACCGCTTTAACGATCAAAATAGAGACACCATAGAGGAGAATGAGCGGCATTGCCATGAGAATTTGGGTGATAACATCCGGTGGCGTTAAAATCGCAGCGATGATAAAGATCAAAACGATAGCGTAACGGAAAAATCCGGTCATCATTTTGTCATCTATGAGTCCCAATAGGGCGAGGAAATAACAGATAACAGGAAGCTCAAAGGAGAGTCCGAATCCAAACATGATTTTGGTGAAAAATTCGACATAGTCTTCGATATTGATCATTGGAACGAACGAAGCACTACCAAAGGCGATGAGGTAACTAAATCCAAACGGAGTAACGACGTAATAGGCAAATGCTGCTCCCATGGCGAACATAACTGTTCCTCCAACGACGAAAGGGATGAGCATTTTTTTCTCATTGGCATATAGACCTGGAGCGATAAAAAGCCAAAATTGCATTAAAATAACAGGAAGTGCGACAAGCAATCCCGCAAAAAAGGAGACTTTCATCGCAACGAAAAAGGTTCCCCCCAGCTGAGTGGTGGTAATCATCCCCTCGGCCGCTTTGGTTGAAACTTTAGCTACGGAAGCAATAGCTTCGGCGAGTGGTGCGGTGACCCATGCTAAAAGGGCTTCGTGAAAGTTGAACATCACAAAAAACATAATGATAACGGCAGCAACGCTGATACCAAGCCGTTTGCGAAGTTCGGCTAAATGAGGCTTTAAATCTTCAAACATCAGACATTCTCTTCTTTTTTAATTTCGACTGGCTTAGGCTTTGGGGTGAACGTGATTACTTCTGGTTCTTTGGGTGCGGACGGGGCAGGTTTGGAGTCGAGATTGAGATCCAAATCATTTTTAATCCCTGTGAGTTCGCTTCCGATTTCAGTAACATTGGTCATTCTTTCTAATTCTGCACTTGCATCAGTTAGCTCTTTTTTGTAATTAAGAGCACCTTCTTTCATCTCAGAGAATTTCATCTCCTCTTCGAGGGTTGCTTTGGCACTACTGACCGTCCCTTTTACACTGCGGAAAAATTTAGCAATTTCGACCATGGTAGAAGGGAGTTTATCCGGTCCTAAAAATAAAATAGCAATAATAATGATGAGAAATATTTCCCCGATACCCATTCCAAACATAATGATAATCCAAATAATAAAATTTACAGTGACAGGGATTTTACCCAAACAAAGTTTAAAACCCTTCTACCCTGAGAGCAATTTCATCTGCTAAAAGAAAATCACGATTAAAATAACGTCCATTATGCTGATTTAGCATCCCCTCTTGACAGAGTAAATCGGCTTGTTGTATTTGCTTTTTATTTAAAATAGTTTTATCTACTCCGATACAGCTGCGGAATCCTAAGAAAAGTTTTTCACTCAAAAGGGCAGTAAAGTCGATTTCTTCACTAGTCGTTTCATTGGGATGCTGAATATAGTGTTCTACACTGGTGCTTGGGTAAAAACGGTGATGTTCCGAGAAGCCGACGGCCCCAGATCCTAAACCGATATAAGGTTTGTGCTCCCAATATCCCATATTATGTTGTGAACGGTATTTTCCGAAATTCGAGATCTCATATTGTTCGTAACCATGAGAGATGATTTCACGAAAGAGCCATTGAGTAAGTTCCAATTCCTCTTTGGCAATTTCAGGAATTTTTTCAAATACGGTTTCATCTTCTA
This sequence comes from Sulfuricurvum sp., assembly GCF_049305995.1. Lineage (GTDB taxonomy): Bacteria > Campylobacterota > Campylobacteria > Campylobacterales > Sulfurimonadaceae > Sulfuricurvum. The sequence continues at coordinate 5,979 of NZ_JBAQPS010000198.1, read as the reverse complement.
TTGTGAGAGCATAGAGGCTGATGTGATCGATAGGGAGGATAAATGCTTGGGAAATATCGGATTTTAAAAGCTCCTTAGTATCTCCTTTGACTCCATATATGAGATCGATACTGAGATGTTTAAATCCGATTGCTGAGGCAATTTGGATCGCTTTTAATGCGTGTTCTGTATTATGAGCTCGCCCGAGTGTTTTCAGTTTGCCATTATTGAAACTTTGGACTCCAAAGCTAAGTCGGTTGACTCCTAGTTCAAACATTCCCTCCAGCCACTCACGTGTTGCACTGTTTGGGTTAGCTTCAGAGGTGATTTCGCATCCTTTTTTTAGATAAGGGTCAATCATCTCAAATAAGGGTCTATAAAGAGAAGGCTCTATTGTAGAGGGAGTCCCTCCTCCGATAAAAACACTTTCAATGGGATTTGACGTACTAACGTTGAAACGGAGAAGCTCCGAATTGAATTGGATAAGGAGCGCATTCATATACGCTTCGCGCAGTGAAAATTTATCGACATAAGAGTTAAACGCACAGTAAGAGCATTTGCTATCGCAAAAAGGGATGTGAATGTATAAAAGCATGTGTCATTATATCCCATTTCACATTGAGTTTATTTTATATTAAATATATTGCTCATATAATGCTTAGATATTGAAAAGGTAGTATATGTATAGATGGAACGAGGATAAAAACAGTATTCTAAAAGCAACTAGAGGGTATAGCTTTGAAGATGCTGTAGAGGTATTATCGAAAGAGGGCGTAGTAGATCACTATAAACACCCGCTTAGTGATAAATATCCGAACCAATACATATATGTCATATCTTTAGGCGGATATATCCATTATATCCCCTACGTGAGGGATGGAGATAGTATTTTTCTCAAAAATATTATTCCCAGTCGCAAACTACACAAACACTACAGAGGAAATGAATCATGAAATACGACGCAGAGGAAAAAGAGTTATTGGATGCACTGGAAAAAGGGGAATTTGAATCTGTGCCATTCGATAACGACCAAATTAAAAAAATGGCAACTGACACTCTCGATTATCTCAATCAAAAGAAGCAGATTACGATCAATATGAAGCAATCGGATTTGGATTTTGTCAAACAGCGGGCAAAAGATATAGGAATATCGTATCAAAATATCATCCAAGCATTGATCCATAACTATGCGCATGGAAAAGTGGAATTGAAGATTTAAATAATATCTAACGCCCTAATTGAATGAACAATTATAGTTTTTTTAATGAGCAATAGCTTACAATACCCCTTTAAAAATAGACTAAAAGATGGTGAATGACCGAAAAAAAGTTCTACCGACCGAATGTGGCGGCGATTATTGTCTCTCATGAGTATCTTGAGACCAAAGATGTTTTTATCGCTGAACGGAGTGATTTGGAGGGGGTATGGCAATTTCCTCAAGGGGGAATTGATGAAGGAGAATCGGCTGAAGAAGCACTATTTCGGGAACTAGAAGAAGAGATCGGTACTAAAAAAGTAGAGATCATCGCCGAGTATCCCGAATGGATCGCTTACGATTTCCCAGCCCATGTCGCCGCCAAAATGGCTCCGTATGCGGGACAAAAACAGCGCTATTTTTTAGTACGCCTGAAACAAGGGGCTAAAATCGATTTGGATACCAAGCATCCTGAATTCAAAGCGTACCGATTTGTCAAGATTGATGAGTTACTGACTCACATCGCCCATTTCAAAAAACCGGTTTATGAACGTGTTATTTCTCATTTTAGAACCAAGGGGTATCTGTAATGCTAATTGTCCAAAAATTTGGCGGAACCAGTGTCGGTGATTTGGAGAGAATCCAAAATGTTGCTACACGTGTCTCGCGAACACTTCAAGAGGGACATCAAGTCGTCGTCGTCGTTTCGGCGATGAGCGGTGAAACTAACAAATTGATCGCGTATGCGGAACATTATACTGCTACACCTGAGCGCAGTGAAGTGGATATGCTCCTGAGCTCAGGGGAGCGGGTAACGGCGGCATTGCTCTCTATCGCGCTCAATGCAATGGGGCACAGCGCTACCTCTATGAGCGGACGCCGTGCGGGGATTGTCACCGATAGTATCCACACGAAAGCACGAATTGAGAGTATCGATCCATCCGCAATGAACGCTGAACTCTCAGCGGGTAAAGTCATCGTCGTTGCCGGATTCCAAGGGGTGAGTGATAGCGGTCAGGTGACGACACTTGGACGCGGAGGTTCAGACCTCTCTGCTGTTGCTTTGGCTGGGGCATTGAAAGCTGATTTATGTGAAATTTATACCGACGTTGACGGTATTTATACGACCGATCCTCGTATCGAGCCGCGTGCTAAAAAAATGGATAAAATCAGCTACGATGAGATGCTCGAACTCGCATCACTCGGAGCAAAAGTACTCCAAAATCGTTCCGTCGAATTGGCTAAAAAATTAAATGTTAACCTCGTTACCCGATCCAGCTTTAGCGATGCGGAAGGGACACTTATCACAAAGGAAGAGAATATTATGGAACAACCACTTGTCAGCGGTATCGCACTCGATAAAAACCAAGCACGCGTATCTTTGAGCGGCGTAATTGATCGTCCGGGAATCGCTTCGGATATTTTTACCCGTTTGGCCGACAACAGTGTGAACATTGATATGATTATCCAAACTTCAGGGCATGATGGCAAAACGAACCTCGATTTCACAGTCCCTAAAACCGAATTGATCGATGCGAAAAAAGTGGTAGAAACCTTTATCGCCGCCGATGAAATCAGCGAAGCATCGTACGATGAAAATATTTGTAAAGTCTCCATCGTCGGTGTCGGGATGAAGTCTCATACCGGGGTTGCGGCTAAAGCGTTCCAAACGATGGCTGCGGAGAATATCAATATCATGATGATTTCTACTTCTGAAATCAAAGTATCGATGGTGATCGATGAAAAGTACGCAGAACTTGCAGTACGATCACTTCACGGTGCATACGCGTTGGATAAATAGTGCGTCACTTTGATCAATGGACATTAGAGTCGATTCGCTCCGAAGGGGCATCGATGAGTTGGTTCGAAGAACAACGTTTCGAATGGACTCCTTCGTTGGCTAATGCTATAGATCAGATGATGGAGGGAAAGACACTTGTTTTAATTACGGATTATGATCGAAAATGGTTTGCTCATTATATTACCTCTTCTTTAAATAAGCGTTCTCAAGAACGTCCTATGATCCCTATTATTTGTATGGATGCCCTTTATCCACATTATGATTATATTAGTGGTGGTGAATCGATTGATACGTTAATCGATATGCTCGATTTGGCATTTAAACATGAATACTTCTTTTGGTATATTGGTCGAGGGGATGAACGTCGTGCAGATATCGCTAAACGAAGTGCTAACAGTTTATTATGGATTATGGATGAGCGGTTTCAGAATGCATTAGTATTGCGCTCTCATGATCCGTTAATTGATATCAAACTGTTACAACTTTATCGTTTATTTGATAAAACCATCGGTGCCGTTTTGTTTGGGGAGATTAATGTTCGCGAATGAAAGAGGTGGTATCTTAATTACAAAAGAGATGGAAGAGAGAGCTAAAGCGATAGAAGAGGCAAACCACCCATTTCGTTGCGTCACTTTTTTACGAGATGATTTTAAAATTGAAGATGCTAAAGAGGTGATTGCCGAAGCGTATAAAAGTGAAGAGAATACCAAAACGTTGATCCTCGGAGCCAAAAGTTTTACCGTTCCTGCTCAAAATGCTCTCTTGAAAATTCTTGAAGAACCTCCTCGTAACATTGTTTTTATCCTCCTCGCACCCAATAAAAGCACTTTTCTTCCTACGGTGCGTTCTCGTCTCAGCCTCACTCAAGAACATGTTGAGCGTACCTATAACGTCCTCTCTATTATCCTCAAAAATCTTGATTTATCAGGATTATTTACCTTTCTAAAAGAGCATGATCGTCTCAAAAAACATGAAGCGAAAGCACTGATTGAGCAGCTGATGCATCAGGCAATTTACGTCGAAAAATTGCCTCTTACGGAGGTACAACTCGAAGGATTCGAGAAAGCTCTCCGTTTGATTGAACTGAACAGCCGTTTTCAGAGTGTATTAGTAATGGTATTGATGAATTTTCTCAAAGAGGTCAAACATGGTCGTTGAAAAACTTTCCAATGCCATTGACTTGCACCGTGAGCTTAAACAGCTCGGTGTTGACGGCGGGGGGGTATCGATTTTAGAAGATAAAGGTTCTCTTCATCTGATCCGTATCCGTGATTTACATGTGGGTGCCGCCAATATCCTCAAGCAAGATGCTTTGAGTGTTGGTGCTGATTTAGCGGTTCCTAGAGGGACGGTAACGGCGACGACACCACGCGTGGATACCTTGTTGATTGCAACGGAACGGCAACTGCAAGAGTTAGTCAGAAAAGAGAGAGTTCAGCCATTTGGGCTGAAACTTCTCTCCTCCGAACTGGAGAGCTTTTGTCGTTTAAAACGTAATGAGAATATCTCTATTATGGGAATTCTCAACGCCAACGATGACAGTTTTTACCATGCTAGCCGTTGTCCTGGGACTAAAGCGATTGTGCGAATTGAGACGATGATCACCGAGGGTGCCGATATCATCGATTTGGGTGGAGTATCGAGTCGTCCCGGATCGGTAGCCGTAAGTGAAAAAGAGGAGCTTTGTCGTGTTCGACCGATCATTGATGTGTTGTATGAGCAGAAATTTTATGAAAAGACCCGTCTGAGTCTGGACAGCTATACCCCTAGCGTTATCCACTATGCACTTGAGAAGGGATTTCAGATTGTTAATGACATTACAGGGCTAGAAAATGATGAAGTAGCACGTCTCTGTGGCAGTTACGGTGCAACTGTCGTGATTATGCACATGCAGGGCAGCCCTCAAATGATGCAGGAAAATCCTTCTTATGGGAATGTGTTAACCGAAGTAGAACAGTTTTTTGAAGAGCGTATACTCAAAGCTTCCTCCTTTGGAATTAAAGAGACGATTTTAGACTGCGGAATTGGATTTGGAAAACGGCTTGCCGATAATCTTGCCCTTATTACTCACCAACGCCATTTTTTACGTTTGGGCAAACCTCTTTTAGTTGGGGCAAGCCGTAAATCACTGATCGATAAAATTTCCCCGTCTCCTACACAAGATCGCTTGGGAGGAAGTATTGCTATCCATCTTAAAGCACTCGAAGAGGGAGCATCGATTCTTCGTGTTCATGATGTTAAAGAACATGTTCAAGCGGTAAAATTGTGGCAGACATTGAGGGGTTGAGATGAGTAATACTGTTGTCATAATTACCCTCTCTTTATTAGTTATGCTTTCTCCATTTTTATCGCGTGTTACTAAAATACCGGTCGTGGTTGTTGAAATTTTATTGGGAAGTTTAGCAGGATATTTTGGACTTTTGGTAGAGAATGAACTATTTAAGATTATTGCAAAAGTAGGTTTTTTGTATCTTATGTTTTTGGCAGGCATGGAAGTAAATCTTAAAGCGTTCGGCTTTGAAAAATCTTCCTTACTTCGTCGAACAGTGATTTATTTTGCAATGTTGTACGGATGTTCATTGGGCTTATTTTTTTATTTTGATTTGAGTGCAGTTTATCTCGTAGCATTTCCGATTTTTTCGTTGGGGATGTTAATGGCATTGGTTAAAGAATATGGTAAAAATGAGCCTTGGCTTCGATTGGCATTGAATATCGGAATTATTGGTGAATTGGTTAGTATTATAGCCTTGACGATTCTCAGTGGGGGATTAGAATACGGTTATAATCGAGAGTTTGCTTTTGTTCTCGGAGGGCTTTTTTTATTTTTGATTGGATTTATCCTATTTTTTAGAGGGATACGTATCTTGTTTTGGTGGTATCCAGGTTTAAAAATACTTATCATGCCGCATGAAGATGGTAAAGATCAGGATGTCCGTTTTTCAGTTGCACTGATGTTTATTATGGTTGCGGTCATGCTGTACATTAAAATTGATGTCGTACTAGG
>NZ_JBAQPS010000197.1:0-10198 GCF_049305995.1 Sulfuricurvum sp. | reverse complement strand
CAATCTCATCAACACTGACCCCACTTTGTAACACACTTTGCATCGTTGCCTGACATTGGGCATTAATAAGCTCATTGAAACTATATGTATTAAGAAAATTACTTTTTTCTAAATGAGTTAATGACAGATTAGGAATCATTAAATGTTCTTCGGAATGTTCAATATACATAAAAGTAACCGTTTTATTAAGTGGTCCTTCTATAATCAACTGCAGAAAAGAGTGTTGATCAACCGAACCGATAAGAGAAATTGGTGTAAGCCCTACTCGTTCATCGCGTTGATTACGTTTGCCAAGGGACTCTCCCCAAAGTTGTACTACCCATTTACCAAACTCTTCAAACGAATCGGAGTAACCAAACAATACATTCATAGGATAATGCTCGCTATGCATTACATAATAAACTGCTTTTTGAATTATATGTTCTTCTTTCCGATCCCAAAAACGTTCTAGAAATCCTTCTCCACCACGTAAAATTGCTTTAGTATCAAAGCCAGCTAGCGTCAATGGAACGATTCCTACAGCACTGAGTACCGAAAATCGACCTCCAACGTTTTCAGGAATTGCGAAACGGCGTAAATGGTATTCATCTGCAAACTTTGAAAGGATAGAATCTTGATCACTGACAACAAAAATTTGATCAGAATAATCCAAGGTCAATTCAAAACTGTGAATCAAATGTTTGAAAATAGACATTGTTTCTACCGTTCCTCCAGACTTGGAAATAACGATAAATAGCGTACGAAACTTATCAATTTGTTTCATCCCTTGCATAATGGCAACAGGATCAGAATTCTCTAAATAAACCAATTTTTTGGCATTAGGAGTACTGGGACGTAGAAGACGTTCTATTGCTTTAATCCCAAGAGATGAACCACCGATACCAATAATAGCAATCGTATTAAAACGGCGATCGATTTGATTATAGAGTTCTTGAAGTTCATCTACTAAAGGTTGAGAGAATTTAGGAAGATGATAATACCCTACAGAGCCTGAAGTAGCTTCATGCTGTACTGTTTCAAACCCTTTTTCAACCGTTAAAGGATCAAGTTTTTTAGTATCAAAATAGTTTGTAAACCGAAGCATCAATGATTACCAATAAGAACACTCATATCAACAAGACGGCTACTGTATCCCCATTCATTGTCATACCAAGCCAAAACTTTTACTGTTTTACCATCGACAATGCTGGTCATATCCGGTACATAGGTAGAACTATAGGTAGAACCGATGAAATCACAGGATACCCGCTTGTCGTTATCCACTTCAAGGATCCCTTTGAATGATCCCTCAGCAGCGGCAGCAAAAGCGGCATTAATAGCCTCTTTGGTAACCTCTGTTTTAAGGTTAACCGTTAAATCGACTACCGAAACATCCGGTGTCGGTACGCGCATCGCATAACCGTTTAGTTTTCCAAGAAGGTGAGGCATTACTTTACCGATCGCTTTAGCCGCACCCGTCGTTGTAGGGATCATGTTCAACGCTGCCGCACGAGCACGACGAGGATCTTTGGAGTGCTTAACATCGAGGATGTTTTGATCGTTAGTGTAAGAGTGGATGGTAGTCATTAAACCATTTTCGATACCGAAAGCATCATCTAAAACTTTACAAATCGGTCCAAGACCATTGGTTGTACAGCTGGCATTCGAAATAATCGCTTCACCTTGATAGTTATCCGAATTCACACCGATAACATAGGTCGGAGAATCATCTTTTGCCGGTGCAGACATAACGACTTTACGAATACCGTTTTTAAGATGTTTCGCGCAGCTCTCTTGATCTAAAAATACACCTGTGCACTCGATAACTACCTCTGCACCGCAGCTTCCGAAATCGACTTTATCGATATCACGTTCACGGAACATTCGGACATTTTTACCCGCAATTGCAATGGTATTTTCATCCACAACTTTGGCATCAATACCGCGATGTACGCTATCGAATTTTAAAAGATATTCGAGCATTTCGGGTTTAGCCGTCGTGTTCAATGCTACCAGTTCAATGTCACTGCGTTCAGCAATAATCTTAGCGACGATAATCCCGATTCTTCCTGTACCGTTGATTGCTACTTTGAGTGCCATAAAAACTCCTGCGAATAAAAAAATAATATGATTGATTTTAACGAAAAAACTTTAAAAAGATGGTTACAAAGAGAAAATCTAAGCCCTTTTATAAGGCTTAGACGAAATTAATAGCTATACGTGATCGTAATCGGAATTTGTTTGAGAGCAGTATTGCTCTCAACACTGATTTCTCTCCCTTTATATTTTGCAAAATTGGTATACCCGTCCATAACTTGACGTGTTTTATAACTATTAACCGTTTCACATTTTCGTACTATTTGATAGGTTGGAGCACTGTTTCCATAGGTACTACCAACTCTTTGTCCGGCAAGCGTACCCAAAACAGCTCCCCCTACGGTTGCAACCGTTTTACCACTACCCCCACCAATTTGATGTCCAATAACACCCCCTAAAGCACCACCAGCTACTGCTCCGACAATATCATTATTACTACCGCTACTGACTTGTTCTTTCACATCATAGCATCGTTCACTCGGAACAGTTTCTTGAATAGTAGAGTAATTTGGAACCGATTTCGTAACGGTAACATATTCGGTGGTCGAAAAACTCTCAGCAAATAATGCGGAACCGCCAAAAAGAATTAAAAGCGCTAAACGCGATGGGTAAGTGTTTGACATAACTATCCTTTGTCTCGATATATACTAAACGAGATTGTAGATAGCTAATGTTAATCAACAGTTAATTGCTTAGTGTTTTCCGTACAAGAGGGTATTAATTTTTTCATATATATCTAAAATTTCACTTTTCTTTTCAAAAAAGCTGTTTTTATTAGCAATCAAATGGGTTGTAGATTCCATGATTGTCTCCACCACTTCCAACCCGTTTTGTTTCATCGTACTACCTGTTTCAACGACATCGACGATCATATCGGCAAGTCCGACAAGAGGGGCGAGTTCGATGGAACCGTAGAGTTTTATGATGTCGGCCGCCACTGCACGTTCGGCAAAATAACGCTTGGTGATGTTCACCATTTTCGTCGCTACTTTGATCTCGCTTTTGGTAAAGTCAGGTTTCTCTCCCGCACGCATACCGATCGCGACACGGCATTTCCCTTTTTGCAGATCAAGGAGGCGAATAACATCCAACCCCTGCTCTTCAAGGGTATCGAGTCCCACAACCCCGATATCGGCGGCTTGATGATACACATACGTCGCTACGTCTTGGTTTCGTACCAATAAAAATTTAAAATTTTCGGTTTGCAAGATCAATTTACGATCATCAAATTTGAAACTGCTTCCGAATATGGTTTCAAAAATTTCCAACGTATCTTCGGCAATTCGCCCTTTTGGGAGTGCGACACTTAGCATTTAACACCTTTTTCAATCAACTTTTTCATCCCTTGAAAGATTAAATCTTCCACAACGACTGCTTCGGGTATAAAACGAGACAGTAGCCGCCCGTCCCCTCCGGTCACATAAACGGGTTTTCCTAAACTCTCGATCTTACAGATCAACGGAGCCAAAAAACCGACCGTAAGAGCATCTGGGGTATTTTTCGCCATTTTAGCCAAATCTACCTCAAAGTTAAATGACATATCCAAAGCTGGAGAGAGCAGCGCATATGCTTCCTGTGCCGCACGAACTCCTAAAGCGATAAAGCCTCCATGATAAACACCGCCGCGCATCACATCCACTGTGATGGCACTCCCCGCATCGACAATGACCCCATCATCAACCGCTTCACACACCATAATCCGATCAATCCCCATCGTCGGATAGTATTTATCCCAATCAATCCATTTCGAAAGATCATACCAATTTTCGAGTGTTACGATTCTTTTATTAAAAGCACTATTGACACTAACATAGTAAATTTCCCCAGAAAGCGATAAAGGATCAAACCTTGCTACGCTAAACTTGGTTCGTTTACCATTCAAATATAAATCTACCGATGTATTGCCGATATCACCAAGAATCATACTCATATTATAGCTTTAAAAGAAAATAGATACTATTACATTGATTCATAAACATTTATATCAGATGTGTTGCATCCTCCTATAATTTGTCGATGCGTAAGAAAAAATTCATCGATAACAGCACGAAACTGGATAGGGTCTTCAATACGATTTACTAGATCACGAAGGGCAGATGCGCCTTCGTAGCCTTTAGAATAAGTATGGACATGCTTGCGAAACGTCACAATACCGCGTACACCGTAAAAACTTACCATACCATCCAAATGCTCCATAATAATTGCATGTTTGATGAGTGGATCAACCGTCGCATTTCCGGTTTTGAGCTGATGAAAAATCCACGGTGCTCCGACAGCTCCGCGACCGATCATGATACCATCAGCCTTTGTGTGTTTCAATACCCATTGCGCTTTTTCAAAAGAGTCGATATCACCGTTAGCGATCACAGGAATACCAATAGAAGCCTTGATCTCAGCAATCGCATCATAATCGACAGGAGCTTTAAATTTTCCCGCACGGGTACGCCCGTGAACGGCGAGAAAATCGGCACCGCACTCTTGAACTACTTTAGCGATTTCAACATGATTTTTTGACTCAAAACCCAATCGGATTTTAACGCTGAGAGTCGATTTGTTCGAGTTTTTTTTGATTGTTTCTATAATGCGTGCCATACGTGGTAAATCACTGAGCAACGCACTTCCTGAACCGTGACAAACAATTTTTGGAACAGGACATCCACAATTAAGATCAATAATATCAATATTATCTTGAGTATTCAATACCTCTACAGCCCGACGGACGATATCCTCTTCAGCTCCGGCAATCTGAACTGAATAGGGATCTTCATTGGGACTTCGTTCTAACATTCTGATCGTTTTGATCGAACCATGTGCAAGAGCATTTGAGCTGATCATCTCACTCACCGTCAAATCAGCACCGAATTTTTTGACGACATTACGAAATGGTAAATCGGTATAGCCGGCTAGTGGAGCAAGAGCATAAATAGGAATATCAAATGAGAGTTTAGAAGTCATAAAATTACCTTAGAGGAGAAGGCAACAATTATTGTTGCCCGTTAGGATTTACTCAGCAACTACGACGTAAAAAGATCGCGATATCATAGTGTTTATTTGCACGCTTAAGATCACGGTATGCTTTAAAAATCAAATAGTCGTTATTGGCAGTATTGTTTAAAATTTCATTTGCTGTATCAATCATTTGTAGATCGTACAATGTATAAAGGTATCCTTCCATAGCATCATCATTATTTTCGCTTAACATTTCAAAAAGACGAATACGCTGCTCGGGAAGCATGTTTTTTGACATCGCTTCTGACAGATCAATCCAATCATGTACTTGAAGTTTAAGAATCGAAAAAATAGATACTAATTCTTCGTTAGTGATTTGGATACCATTCTCACTTGCATTGATACGTTGTATAAAAGTGATTAATGATGATTTTGTAAAAAGATATTTAAACTTTATCACTGACCCAACTGATGCAGTTTTAATATAAAGTTCATATGCCTTAACACAAACGATTTCACCATAGTTATCTGGACGAGAAAGAACAGCATCTGCATCAATCTCTCCACGCTCAAAACGGTTTAAATTATTTTGGATTGCAATCGACGTTGTAGCGGGTAAATGAAATTTTTTAATATCTACTTTTTTCTTCTCCTTAACATCACGCAGTAGCTCTAGTGCTTCGTCAATTTTTTCATTACCAATCGATCGAAGTGTCTCATAAGGAAGAATTAAAGAATTATCAACCAATTTGCCTATAAGTTTATAAGCATCACTTTTATAAACGTAATTACGTTCGCTAAGACCAAGAAGGGAATCACGTAGTGCATCCATCATTTTTTCATGGTCTTTATTTAATCGGCGAAGCTTAAAATTTCCCATTATCGCATAAATACCCATATGGAGCAAACTGGCCAAATACATAATAAACAAAGGGACAATAACCCAAAATGCAACCGGTAAATTTGGGAAGTGCATCCCTAACAAATCAAATGAAATCGATCCGTTATCGACCGAATAGACCGCTACTGCGACCAATATCATCAAAATAAACGATGCAATACTATACCGTTTCAGTTGCATTTTTTTTCCTTATCTAGTGTTTATTTTTTTCAACGATTGGTCGACATACGATACAATACTTCGCATGCGGTTTTACTTTAAGACGTTGAAAACCAATATCATCTTCACACATTTCACATATACCATACTGTTTCGTTTTTATTTTCATAAGTGCTGCTTCAATCTCTTCAAGTTCATGCATCTGTTGTGAACCTATAGCATTTTCAACCATATTGTCATTGCTAGCCGATGCATAGTCACCTTCGTCGTTCAATTCCATCTCACGTAACTGATTCATTTCGCTCTCGACACCGGTAAGATTTTTGATAATCTGCGCTTTACGCGTTAATAAAATCTCTTCGAAGTACTGCAACTCATGGTCTCTCATCAATGCTCCTCATTTGTGGTACGGATGGTTTGCTAACAATGAATAGGCACGGTAGATTTGTTCTAGTAAAACTACCTTTGCGATTTTATGACTCATCGTCATCTCAGAGAGACTGATAGCCACATCACACTGCTCAACAAAACCTTTTTCAAAGCCGTAAGCACCACCTATAAAAAATTGCAACGAAATTTTATCACTTATAAGCTTACTAAATGCAAAACTATCCAATTTTTTACCCTCAGGATGCAATACAATCGAGTAATTTTTACCCAACATAGGTAATAATAATTTCGAATACGCAATTTGCGATGCTTCTGCGCTAATTGTGTGTGCTTTTACAACCTCTTTTGGGAACAATTCAACGTCATCCACTTTCGCAAAACGAGAGATCATCTTCATCTGTTCTTGATAGAGAGGGTCATATAGTGAGCGCTCTTTTTTTGCAATGGTTATGATCGAAATATTCATAATAGTCCACTTCCGATTACTTTGTAGGTAACATAATTAAAACTATCTTCGAGCTTTACCCCACCGATTACCGCTACAGGATGGTTGGAGAGTGCCGCGATCTCATCGAGTTTATCCCCTAGTACTTTAGCTTCTAATTTCGTCGATGTGGCACGGTATGCCCCTAAACCGATGTAATGCAGATCAAGGGTATTTGCGATCTTTATCTCATCACTATTATGAGTGGAAAGTCCGATAATTTTATCTTCACCAATCGCCATTTTTAAAATTTTGATAGCACGAATCGGATCAGGATCAATTGCGTATAAATCTTCTTGACCGATATGGACACCATCGCAAAAAGTGGCAAGCTCATAATGATCATTAATCACTAAAAAGCTTTCCCAAACTCTGCGTAATGCTATCAAATCGGTTTTTACGGTAGCGATGTCGGCGTGTTTGTTGCGGTACTGGAGAATTTCAGCACCTAATACCTTTGCACGCTCAGCAAAGGAGAGGAGATCAACGCCCCTATAGCGGAGCATATCAGCATCACAGAGGGCGTAAAGTTTCATTATGGGAGAAAAAGTTTAAGCATGTCACTCAGTGTCTCTTTGAGCTCACTGCGTTCTACGATCATATCGATAGAACCTTTTTCGAGAAGAAATTCGGCCCGTTGGAACCCTTCAGGGAGGTCACTTCCAATGGTTTGTTTAATAACACGTTGACCCGCAAATCCAACCAAAGCACCCGGCTCGGCGATAATAATGTCTCCGAGTGTTGCAAAAGAGGCACTAACGCCTCCCATAGTAGGGTCAGTAAGGAGTGAAATATAAGGGAGCTTCGCATCCGCTAATTTTGCCAACGCCGCAGACGTTTTTGACATCTGCATAAGAGAGAAGGTGCTCTCTTGCATACGTGCTCCGCCGCTGGCACTGACGATAATAAGACCTTGACGTTTCTCTAATGCACGATTCACCGCACGAACGATTTTTTCCCCTTCGACCGAACCAAGCGAACCGCCCATAAAATTAAAGTCAAATACAACGAGTTGTGCAGGAACCTCATTAATCGTACACTCTCCGCTCACAACCGATGAGTAAGTGCCGTTTTTAGCAAATCCCTCTTCAACACGTGCGGCATAACTTTTTTTATCCACAAAATTGAGAGGATCAACAGGACGAAGATTTCCGTCAAACTCAACAAAACTTCCTTCATCCGCAATAAGAGCAAGACGTTCTTTCACACCAATGCGTAAGTGAAATCCACATTTAGGACAAACATGATTTTGTTTTTCAATCTCTTTGTAATACATCAGCGACTGGCACGAGGGGCATTTTACCCAGTGAGACGGAGCCTCGCTTTTGGTAGGTTGTTTTTTCTTTTCGGAGTCCCCGAACAGGTTAAATAGACTCAAAAATACTCCTTTTCTACAATCAAACGTATCTGCTCAAAAAGCGCTTTATCCGAACACATGAGGATATATCTATCGTCACTAAACACATGAAGGTGTTTACTCAAGAATAATCCGGCTTGGATATCGTAAGGTCGCATTGTACCTAAAAATAGCACATATTTCACATAAGGAGCATATGCTAATGAAAGGGCTAATGCTCCGGGAGAGCGAAATTTCAGCTTTTTTTCCATCAATTTTTCAATTAATACCGAGTGTTCTGGTGCTTTTTCAAAAAGACCGATTTTTGCTGACGCATTGGTCAAAATTTCAAATTTTTGAAAAGGGTTATGCAAATTACTCTTGTAATATTCATGAGAGGTACGGATAAATAGATCACCGTTTGAAAGATTACACACCAATGCCTCTGTTGTTTTTCCATGCGATACACGGGCGATAGAAACACCGTAATAAGGGAGTTGTGAGAGAAAATTATCACTTCCGTCAATCGGATCAAGGAAAATATTGGTCGTAGATTCAGGAGACATCCACCCACTCTCTTCAGAAAAAATTGAGCCAAAAGAGGAGAGATGAGAAAAACAGATCGCTTCGGCCCGTAAATCAGCACCGCTGCTGATATCCCCGCCAAAACCTTTTTCGTGGTAGACAAATAAAGTGAGGTCTCCCTCCTCGATAAGGGCTTTTATCTCGTGACACGCACGGATAGAAGCCTCGATAAAATCGCTCATTAGCGAAGGAGTGATTTTACGATAGAACGAGCTGCTTCGCGCCCATCATAGGCAGCAGTTACGACTAGATCAGCACCGCGATAGCAGTCCCCTCCGGCATAGATACCGGCTGTTGTTGTTTCATTGTTTTCATTGACGATAATACCGCCCCATGAGTTTACCTCAATCCCGTTTTCAGCCAAAAATGGAGGAACACACGGATCGAATCCAAGGGCCATGATGATAACATCGGCGTTGATATTGAAATCTCCCCCTTTAACCTCTTCCATTTTTTGGCGCCCTGACTCATCTTTAGCACCTAAAACGGTTTTAGCCATGTGGATACCGACAGCTTTGCCGTTATCCCCTAAAATGACCTCTTTTGGAGAGGCATGGAAAACAAACTCTACACCCTCTTCAATCGCATTTTTATACTCTTTTACCGATCCAGGCATGTTGTGGGCATCACGACGATACAAACACGTTACGTTTTTCGCCCCTTCGCGTTTCGCAGTACGAACACAGTCCATCGCGGTGTCACCACCCCCGATAACGACGATGTCTAAGTCTTTGAAATCGAATTTTTTATCGTAAGAAGAAGCGAAATTTTTACGCTGAATAGCGGTCAAATAGTCCATTGCAGGATAGACATTGGAAGCATTTTCACCGGCAATCTTCGCACCTTTGCTTTTTGTAGCACCGATACCTATAAACACTGCATCATGCTTGTCAGCAATAGCATCAAATTCAATATCTTTGCCTACTTCGCAATTGAGGACAAGTTTTAATCCCGCTTCAAGAAGGAGATTAACGCGACGCTCAACGATTTTTTTATCGAGTTTAAAATTAGGGATACCATACGTGAGCAATCCCCCCGCACGATCGGAACGCTCATACATCGTTACCGCGATCCCTGAGCGTAAAAGATACGTTGCTGCAGAGAGTCCAGCAGGGCCTGAACCGATGATCGCCACTTTTTTATCCGTCGTAATCCCCGGAAAATAGGGCTTCAATCCTTGTTTAAATCCCTCTTCATTGATAAAGGTCTCAACACTACCGATGGTAATTGCTCCATGACCGTCATTGAGGGTACAATCACCCTCACAAAGACGATCATGCGGACAGACACGTCCCATCACTTCAGGAAACGGTGATGG
>NZ_JBAQPS010000196.1:0-9107 GCF_049305995.1 Sulfuricurvum sp. | reverse complement strand
CCCAGTACAAACGTACCGCATCTCCACAGCTCTCTGCGCCGAAATCGGCAACAATGAGTTTATGTCCTGCGGATGCAGCCTCTTCTTCTGTAATCTCCCCTTGGTTATGGGGGTTATTCATCAACGTTGTTACTTTGTTAGAATACTGATCCCAAAGAGATCCGCCCAATAAATCATTTTTTGCCATAATATTCTCTCCGATACTATAATTTAATCTCGTCCGAACGGACGAAGCTTTAGTGCCTCAGCGGCTAGCGTAGCGATAGGGGCTTTGCTCCTGTCGCGTTCTTTAGTGATGTATTCCGCAGGCGGTTGCTTCACCGCCTGCTGTAGGTTGTTGAATCGCGTACGAACTTGAAATTGCCCGTAACCGTTTTACCGCATTTTCAAATCGCTCTATTACATAGTCGATCTCCGCATCGGTGGTAAAACGGCTGAGACTCAAACGAATCCCCGTATGCGCCAGTTCATTGTCCGCACCGATGGCGAGCATAACCGTGTTCGCTTCCAAACTCTCAGAAGCACAGGCAGAACCCGTAGAGGCACCGATAAGGGCATTGTTCAAATCCCACAACATCCCCTCACCCTCAACACCGCGAATCGAGATCAAAATCGTATTCGGGGTACGATTTTCACGATTTCCTACAACCATTACATCGCTAAGAGCAGAGAGAAGAGCATCTTCAAGGCGATCTCGTTTTGTACGGATATTTGCCATTTTCTCAGTGATATTTTCTGTCGCTAACTCAATCGCTTTACCCATCCCTACGATGTAAGGGACATTAAGGGTACCGGAACGGCGTCCCCCCATGTGCTCTCCACCGTGAAGAAGCGGCGTAAGCTCTTCAGAGTTACGGATATAGAGTGCCCCGATCCCTTTAGGACCGTGAAATTTATGGGCCGACATCGACATAAAATCGACATGAACCGCTTGCACATCAACCGGGATTTTACCAACCGCTTGAACACCGTCAGTGTGGAAAAGAACCCCTTTCTCTTTACAGATCTCACCCATCTCTTTGATCGGGAAAATCATCCCTGTTTCATTATTTGCCCACATGATAGATACAAGCGCCGTTTTATCGGTGATAAAACTGCGTAATGTATGTGCTTCGACGATCCCCTGATCATTTACCGGCAAATAGGTGACTTTAACCCCTTGTTCTTCGAGAAACTTACAGGTAGAGAGAACCGAGGGGTGCTCTACTTCGGTAGTGACGATATGGTTTTTATCACCGTTTAGGATCTTATCGACCCATACCGATTTGAGAACCCAATTGTTTGACTCCGTCGCACAAGAGGTAAAAATAATGTCATCTTTATCACTGGCGTTAATCGCTTTATACATTTGATTAATTGCTTTAGTGATCGCCGGATGCGACGCGGTTCCAAAACGGTGAAGTGAATTAGGATTGCCGTAAATCTCACTGAAAAACGGAATCATCGCTTCGGTAACACTCGGATCAACCATCGTTGTTGCGTTATTGTCCAAATAGACTTGCATGAACTGCTCCAAAAAAGGAATATAAATAAAAGACTAAATTAGTCTTGTTTAACTTTTGGGATAATAGTGCAAACGACGTTATAGTAACCTTAAGGGTTTTTTATATTTAGGATGGCTTAAGGATTAAGTCAATTCCCCATCAACGCTATCAGCTGATCCACCGTCTCGTTAAAATCACTCTTAAATTTTGCACCTTGGGATAAAAACCCTTCCATCTTCTCTTTTTTATTGATTGCTTCGTCCAACTCTTTATCAGTCCCTTTTACATACGCACCGATGCGGATCAGCATCTCATTCTCTTTTAGTAGCGTATAGAGACGACGAAAACGGCGTACCGCAGCGAAATGCTCAGGGGTAATGATATCATTCATGACACGCGATGCTGAGTGGAGGATATGGATCGGAGGATAGATCCCAAAATCGGTCAGTTCACGGGAGAGGACAATGTGACCGTCGAGAATAGAACGGGACTGATCGGCAATCGGATCGGACATATCATCCCCCTCGACGAGGACGGTGAAAAAAGCGGTGATCGAACCATGTCCCTCCTCTTTTCCGGCGCGCTCCATGAGCTGTGGCAAGAGGGTCAACGACGAAGGGGGATACCCTTTTGAGGTAGGGGGTTCACCCAGCGCGAGACCGATCTCACGCTGTGCCATCGCAAAGCGGGTCACCGAATCCATCATAAAGAGGACATCATGTCCTTGAGATTTAAAATATTCTGCGACGCTCATCGCACTGAATGCACCGTATTTTCGCATCAGAGGGGAGTCATCGCTCGTTGCGACCACAACCACCGTATTTTCTAAATTACCTCCGAGTGATTTTTCGATGAATTCGGGAACTTCGCGTCCCCGCTCCCCGATGAGGGCGACCACTTTGATCGGGGCATCGGCACCTCGGACAATCATCCCCATCAGTGTCGATTTTCCCACACCGCTTCCGGCAAAAATACCGAGTTTTTGCCCTTTTCCACACGTAAGTAAGCCATCGATCGTTTTTACCCCGACACTGAACGGCTCATCAATCATCCCCCGCTTCATTGCCGCAATAGGGGCTTTTATAATCGATTCGAGATGGGTTCCCGCAACCGGTCCTTTACCGTCGATAGGATTCATAAAAGGATCGACAACCCTGCCCAACAACGCTTCGCCCACTTCGATCATCATCCCGCTTTGATTCGGATAGACCTTGTCTCCTGCACGAAACCCCTCGACAAACCGAAACGGGGTGATAAAAAAACGATTCCTCTCTACCTCGCTCACCATCCCTAGAGCCTCGGCACCGCTGATTTCTGAAACCATCAGTACGGTATCTCCGATACTGACATGCAACCCCTCAGCGACAATTACAGTAGGGCTGATTTTAGTCACCGTACCAAACACGGTGGTAAGTTTTTCAGACCCCAAACGGCTACGCAGTGCTTTAAGTGGCATGATCTAGTAACGGTTACCGGTCGAAGAGTTAATGAGGCTGAAAAACTCGCTACGCGTTTTTTCATCTTTTTTAAATAATCCTCGTAATGCACTCGATGTCGTAGTAGAACAGATTTTTTCCACTCCGCGCATCTCCATACACATATGACGCGCTTGGATAACGACCGCTACCCCTTTGGGTTCAACGGCTTCCATTAATGCATCCGCTATTTGCTCGGTAAGCTGCTCTTGGATCTGCATACGTCGTGCAAACACATCGACTACACGAGGAATTTTCGAGAGTCCGACCACTTTACCGTTCGGGATATAGGCAACATGTGCCCGTCCGATAATCGGGAGGAGATGGTGCTCGCACGTCGAATAAAATTCGATATCTTTAACCAACACCATCTCATCGTTGCTGCTCGCAAACATCGCCGAATTCAAAATGTTCTGAGGATCTTCTTTGTACCCGCCAAACATAAATTCATACGCTTTCAGAACACGATTCGGAGTTTTTTCCAAACCTTCACGCTCCACATCTTCACCAACATGGGTAATCATCGTTTTCACTGCGTTTATAAAGTCTTCATTCGCCATAGTTTCTCACTTAATATTTCCGTTCGTGGTGAGCTTGTCGAACCATGAACATTTCACCCTTCGACAAGCTCAGGGCGAACGGTAATAGATAAATTTTACGTTAGTAATACTCTATCATTACTTTGCTTTTATTTTAATTCAGCGTAGCATTAACCCTTTTTGGATATTATTGCCACCATTTAGTCTCATAGAAGACGTCAACAAAAGGGATTCAATGCAAATTACAACGAACAAAATTGACTCAGCCAACGCGAAAATCAACGCGGCTATCACTCGCGGTACTATCGATTCAAATATCGAAAAAATCGCCAATCAGATCTCAAAAGATGCAAAAATTGCCGGTTTCCGCAAAGGTAAAGTACCTCTTAGTGCGGTTAAGAAACAATACGGTGAGCGTCTAGTTCAAGATGCAGAAGCACAAGCATTGCGTGATCTTTTAAGCGCAGGTCTTAAAGAGATGGCTATCGCAGCGGACACATTGATCGGTGAGCCTCAAATCGCTAAATTTGAAAAAACTGAAAACGGTATCGACGTTGAAGTGGTTATCGCAACCCGTCCGGCAATCATCCTCGGTGATTACACCGCAATGGTTCCTGATGTCGAAAAACCTGCCATCGATGATGCAGTGATCATGACCCGTATCGAAGAACTCGCTTCAGCGCAAGCTCCTTTGGTCAACGTTGATGAAGATCGCGCATTGGTAAGCGGTGATACTGCATTACTTGATTTCGAAGGTTTTGTTGAGGGAGAAGCGTTCGAAGGTGGAAAAGCAGAAGGGTTCTCTCTTCGTCTTGGAAGCGGCCAATTTATCCCAGGATTTGAAGAACAAGTGATCGGGATGAAAAAAGATGAAGAAAAAACCATCGCGGTAACCTTCCCTGAAAACTACGGCGGAGCAAAACTTGCAGGTAAAGATGCTGAATTTAAAGTAAAAATTCACGCAATCCAAGCTAAAGAAGCGGTAACGGTTGATGAAGAATTGGCTAAAAAAATGCTTCCTGGTTACGAAGATGCTAGTGTTGAGATGCTCAAAGAAAAAGTAAAAGAACAACTCGAAACCGAAGCGATGAGTGTTAAATACAACGACGAGCTCAAACCGTCGTTGATGGAAACATTTGTGGCTGCTTTCACTATCGATCTTCCTGAATTCATCGTAGAACAAGAGATGGATATGGCACTCAACAAAAAAGCGCGTGAACTCAGCGAAGCGCAACTCGAAGAGCTCCGCAATGATGCAGAACAAGTCAAAGTGATGCGTGAAACGTTCCGTGAAGATGCTTGCCGCGCCGTTAAAGCAACCTTTATCGTAGACGCGTTAGCTAAAGCGGAAAACATCATCGTCAACGAACAAGAGTTGATGCAAACCATCTATTACGAAGCGATGCAAATGGGTCAAGATCCTGCAGCAGTCTACAAGCACTACCAAGACTCAGGCTACCTTCCTGCAATCCAAATGGCAATGATCGAAGATCGTGTTCTCAGCAAATTGCTTAACGACAAAATCAAGTAATCACGATGAGCTACATCCCTTACGTCATTGAAAAAACGGGGCGCGGAGAGCGCTCATACGATATCTATTCCCGTCTTCTCAAAGACCGTATCATTATGCTCAGCGGTGAGGTACACGATCAAGTTGCTTCATCTATCGTAGCACAGCTGTTGTTTTTAGAAGCCGAAGATCCACAAAAAGATATCTATTTCTACATCAACTCCCCAGGTGGTGTTATCACTTCGGGTATGGCGATTTATGATACAATGAACTATATCCGTCCCGATGTCAGTACCATTTGTATTGGACAAGCGGCATCTATGGGGGCATTTTTGCTCAGCTCCGGTGCCAAAGGGAAACGTTATGCCCTCCCACATGCACGTATCATGATTCACCAGCCTCTTGGCGGTGCTCAAGGTCAAGCAACCGATATCGAGATTCAAGCCAAAGAGATTTTGCGTATGAAAGCGGAGCTCAATGAAATCCTCGCTAAAAACTGCGGCCAAAGTGTCAAAAAACTCGAAAAAGATACCGATCGTGATAACTTTATGTCAGCCGCAGAGGGTGTAGAGTATGGTATCATTGACGAAGTATTGGTTCAAAAAGAAAAAGATGAAAAATAAAGGCTGATATATGGCAGAGCTTGGTGATCTAAAACGCTCTCAACGGCAAAATACTAAAAAAGCTGTTGTCCCAAATAAAGGGAACGTTGTCAATACCAGTTCTCTCGGTGACCCGACAAGCGACCTTGAAATTTTTGCCAAAGAGGTGCTTACTGCCCTCATATCCGATAACCTTCCTCCCACTCCTAATAATTTTGCCCTCTATTTTGATCGTATTTTAGATGAAAAAAGTGAAAGTCTTCGTCGTCAAATCGGTTCTGTTTTGGAATTCGAAGAAGATGACCAAAGTGAAAAAAGTATCGAACTCGAAAAGATTCTAAAACAGGGGTTTTCTTCTGTTAAAAGTATCCTTCAACTCAGTGCAACTCTTTATAAAAATATCTCTTTAATGGATAAAATTCTTGAAAAACGTCAAGAAGAGATTAAAATTATCCCATCACTGGTAGGAGCGAGTAATCTACTCTCGTCTTTAGAAAGTGACGTTGCAAAACTTAGTAGTATCTTGAAGAAACAAGTCTCTCACATGAAAACTATTTATGAAGAGACTGCTACTATCGTCAAACAAGTGGAACATGAAACCATCTTTGACAATCAATTCGGTGTTTATAATAAGCGCTACTTAATTACAAAACTTGAACAAGAACGTAACTTGATTGATGAATTTAAACACAAAAGCTCACTGATTACCGTTCGCCTCTCAAAAGAGACAGCCAACACCATTCAAAGCGAAAAAGCACAGATGCTTATGGTTAGAACGGTTGCGCGTCTTCTTCTCAAAACATCGCGCCGTAGTGATATTGTTGCCCATTATGGAGATGGTATTTTTGTCATGCTACTCAAGCATACTGATATAGAGAGTGCAAAACGGGCATCAGAACGCCTTTATGATCTTGTAGCTTCCAGCAACTTTTTTCTTGCCGAGAAAGAAGTCCAACTACGTATCGCCATTGGCGTCTCTGAGTTCAAAGCATCTGTCGGGGTAGAACAAACTCTTATTTGTACCCTTAATGCTATGAATGCCGCAGATAATGAATCAGCACTCCGCTACATGGTTTGCAATTCCTAAGGTTCCCATGATTCTACCAATTATTACTTACCCCAACAAACAGCTGAAAGTTCGTTCATCTGAAGTAACCCATTTCGACGAGCTACTTCACCGCTTTTTAGACGATATGTATGAAACTATGATCAGTTCGAACGGCATCGGATTAGCCGCTATTCAGCTTGCTAATCCGATTCGTGTTTTAATCCTCTGTATCCCGGATGAAGAAGGAAACCAAAACAAAGAAGATTTGATAGAAATCATCAACCCAATCATCCATAATCCCCAAGGAAAAGTTATGTATCAAGAAGGCTGCCTAAGCGTTCCTGGTTTTTATGAAGATGTAGAGCGCTTTGAAACGCTTATCCTACATTACAAAAATCGCTATGGAGAGCCTTGCATCCTTGAAGCAAACGAGTTGCTTTCTATTGCTGTTCAACATGAAATTGACCATCTGGAAGGAAAGCTTTTTATTGATAAGCTCACCTATCATCGCCGCAAAAAATTCGAAAAAGAGTATAAAAAAGCACTCAAAGAGAAAAAATAACCCTATTAAATATTGCAATTTGCAATATTTATACTCCACATCCGCTAATTTGATACAATATTCGTTAAATATTATTTTGGAATATTGCCATGAAACAATTACTCTGCGCTACGTTTGAAGGGATTGATGCTTCGAGTGTAGAAGTACAATTTACTGCGACCAAAGGGCTTCCCGCCTTTACTATCGTCGGAATGGCAAATACCGCTATTACCGAGTCCAAAGAGCGGGTTAAATCGGCTTTGCTAAGTAACGACTTTACCTTCCCTCCCAAACGACTCACTATTAACCTCGCCCCAAGCGATCTACGTAAAGAGGGATCTCATTTTGATCTCCCCATCGCTGCATTAATCGCTTTAGGAAATTACGAGGGGGATCTCTCAGGATGGTACGTCTTTGGAGAGCTGGGACTCGATGGGAGTGTTACCGAAAACACCCTCCTCTACCCTATCATCCTCTCCCTCGCCAACCAAGGAGCCATCACCCGCGCCATCGTCCCCAATGTAAGCTTGCCTAAACTCTCCAAAATACCCAACATCACTTTTTACGGTGTCGATACCCTTAACGACACCCTCAATCTTTTACGTGCCGAAACACTTCCTGAGGCAAAAGCCCATATCAGTACGTTCGATTTTAATCGCATTACCCATGGTGAAAAAGAGTACTATTTTCACGAACACTACCCCCTCGATTTTATCGAGATAAAGGGTCAAGAGCATGCTAAACGCTCTGCCCTCATCGCCGCAGCTGGGATGCATAATCTCCTCTTAGAAGGCTCCCCAGGGAGTGGCAAATCGATGATAGCCAAACGGCTCGTGCACATCATGCCACCGCTTCATAACGACGAGATGCTGGAGTGTGCTAAACTGGAGATTTTAGAGGGAAAAGAGCCGACCTTTACCCCCTCTCGTCCTTTTAGATCACCTCACCACTCCTCTACGGGAGCTAGCATCTTCGGAGGGGGAACCCACAAAGCCCAAATCGGAGAAGTAGGTTTGGCACATGGGGGGATACTCTTTTTCGATGAGCTACCGCACTTTTCTAAAACCGTCCTCGAAGCACTCAGAGAACCTCTCGAAGATCGCCATATCCGTATCTCACGGGTCAACACCAAAGTCACCTATGATGCCAATTTTCTCTTTGTGGGAGCGATGAACCCGTGTCCGTGCGGTAATCTTTTTAGCACTACCACCGCATGTAGATGTAGTGATGTGGAAATCAACCGATACAAATCCCGCCTCTCCGACCCCTTTTTAGATCGGATCGATCTGTATGTGCAAATGCACGCAGTAAGTGCAGAGGACAAACCGAGTATCAGCTCTCATCAGCTTCACCAAAAAGTGAGAGAGGCATTTTTGCGCCAAAAAGAGCGAGGGCAAATACGACTTAACGGGGCGCTCAGCGATGCAGAAATCGCACACTATTGTCCCCTCAACCCTGAAACGCAACAGGTAATCGATCAGGCGATAGGGAGGTTCGGATTATCGTTTCGTGCCGTGAGCCGTATCCTGAAAGTGGCACGAACGATAGCCGATATCGAAGGCTCTAGTGATATCGGAAAAAACCATCTGCTCGAAGCATTGAGCTATAGGAAGCGATAATGAAGTGTGTATCAACTTGAGGTCGCAAATTGCGACCTCAAAAAGTATTAGAACGTTGCAACAACCCACGTTGTGATAAAATATCCGCCGATCAAAAGCCATGCGAACATCGCCCCTGCCGTATAAAGCGGTGCCATCCCCAACCCTTTGAACTTAGCGAATCGTGTCCCCATACCCAAAGCGGTCATCGCCATCGTGAGTAAAAAGGTGTCGATCATGTTGATGTTCTCAACCGTAGCAGCGATAAGAGCAGAGATCGATTCGCCTGTATGTGCCATGCTGTATTGGG
>NZ_JBAQPS010000195.1:0-5221 GCF_049305995.1 Sulfuricurvum sp. | reverse complement strand
TAGTGGAATTTTACCATTATTTAACTGGAACTTTCCCGATGCTTTCATTCACCACGATAGTGTCTTCCGTACTGCCGTAATACATTTTTGCGGCAACAAAAATGGCACCGAGTAATAAACCGCTGATAATAACGGTCCAAACTACTTTTTTCTTTGACCCTTTTAAGGTATCGTAGTCCTCGATAGAACTGAGTGTCGGTTCGTTGTCTTGCATTGGAAATCTCCTGATTTAGTATTAAGAAATGGTAACCATCTTATCCTAGAATCGGTTAATAAATCCCCTCTAGATTGACGCTTTAAGTTTAGATATTATTTTGTTTATTCGTCAAGCTTACCAGCGCCCCTCTAAAGTTACAAGGAAATGGAAGCGGGATTTTTCGTTGTCAATCTGAGTTTCATTAAGGACACCGCTAACATAACGTTTTGAAGTGGTTTGAATAGTCTCTTGGGTAATGTTTTTGAGGTTAAGTCCCAGCTTATAGGTAGAATCCAATCGCTTTTTGGCATATATATCCAATGTTCCATATCCCTCTTGGGTTTCTGCCACACCGCGCGCATCGATAGGGTCGTCATATCCGCTTACATAACGATATGCGGCACCATAGGTCAAGTGATACATTGAGAGCCGATGATCGACTCCTATGTTATAGATATAATCGTTCGTCCCTTTTATGGTTCGTTTTACCCCATCAGAAACAAGAGACGAATTTTGGATCGTAGCATTACCGAAAATTCCTAGCCCTTTGACATACATATCGAGTGATTTTTTGAGCTCTAGTTCCAAACTCCACAGTTTTCCCTCACCCACATTATAAGGTCGTTCGACATATCGACCTGATTCGAGTGTTGTCAATTTTTCAATTTTATCACTGATGTCACGATAAAATCCGCCGATACTCATAATCCCTTTATCCTCGAAAAAGTGCTCATACCGTACCTCATAACTGATCGCCGACTCTTCTTTTAGGTTCGGATTTCCACTCATATCAGGATGGTTCAGATCATTATCATCGAGAGAGCTGTCCAAAGAGGAAGAGAGTTCACTCAAACGGGGCAGTTTCACCGTTTTAGCAACACTGGCACGGAGGTTATCGTTTTCACTCAGTCTATAAAGGGCATGGAGCGAGGGAGCAAAGTAATCGATATCACTATTTTGCTCAAACTGACGGAGGGATCGTTCAAATCGAATCCCTGGGGTTAGAATCATTTTTTCCCCGACGCTAATCTCATCTTGTAGGTAAAATGAACCTTTGTCTTCACGTAAATTTTGTTTCTTCACCGTGTTCAAAACGCCGTTGGTATAGGATGAGACCTCATCGTTTTGAGTCAAACGTTTGAGATCAATGCCTGTTTTAATGAAATGCTCATCAAAAGCTTTTGAGTAACTCCCCTCGCTTCCGAATACCCGAAATTTCCCGAGGTCATTTTGTTCACTCAACGTTGTTGCATCATCGGATCTCGTAATACCGTCGGAATCGTTCTCATGGTATTTGAGTTTCCACTCAAGCAACTCGGTTCCTGAGAGATTATGACTTCCTGAGAGTTTCGCCCAGATCATCAGAGCGTCCCCCTCATCATTGTGCAGTAGGGTTTCATTCACACCGCCCACTCTCTTTTCTACACTCTCTTTGGTGTAATCGCTCCGATTGATCGCACCGTCAAACATATATTTATCTTTTGAAGTAGGAGCATAGATTAGTTTGGTATTGAGGCTAAGAGATCGGTAACGTGAATCGGTATCGGTGTTTTCATTATAACTGTCCGTTTGTGTCGATGAAGAGTCATCTTGTGAATTATCCGATAATGTCGTATTTACAAGGTAGGAGAGTTTCCCTTTTTTCCCTTCGTTTTGGGCAAACACAGATGTCATCGGTTCACCCTCATACATTCCTGCGGTCACTTTTACGATGGTTTTCCCCTCGGAAGCGGGTTTTTTAAGGACAATATTGACAATCCCCCCATCGATTCAGCACTGTGCTCGGCTGAACCGTTGGTCATCACTTCGAGACGTTCGATCATATCGGGGGAGATATGCTCTAATGGATTTCCTCTTTTGGTGCTTGAGACTTCCTCACCGTCGATCAAAACTTTGATATACCCTTTTCCGGGTGAGCCTTTTTTACCTTTTCCCTCACTGATAGTGACACCTGGTGTCCGTTTGAGCATCTCTTGTGCATTCATATCACCATACTGGGCTAATTCTTCCCCTTTGATAATCCGTTTTGCTATGGAGTTATCTTTACGTTCTTCGATGACACTATAGGTCTCTTCTACGGATATTTTATCAAGTTGAAGTATCTCTTCGGCACAAGCGAGAGAGAGGGTACAGGTGAGAAGTATGAGGGGGCGGTAGAACACAATAATCCTTGGGAATTCGGCGCAAGTGCACCGATTATTTGGTGAGAATGAGCTTGTTGGCTTTGGTAATTCTCAGGGTATTAAATCTCATTACCGTGAACGATACGGATAGCCGTATCATTTTTAAACACCATTTTTGACTCTATAACGGTGCTATTATACTCTGATGAAGATGACGAGACGATTACTTGATCCTCTTTTAACATACACCTCCTACTATGGTTACTTAGAAGTTATAGTTCAAACGAACGAGGAAACGATCATACCCGCCATCATACGCAAGATCAAATTCATCAACCGCTGTATTCTTATTCTTATCATCCACCATCGCATAACTCACTTCGGCACTGAGTGCTTCGCTGATTTCATACGCAGCGATCAAATCGATCTCTTTAACTTTCATATCAGCAGGGGTACTTTTAAAGTTACCGTAGAGCGCTGTGAGAGTTAACCCTTCTAATCCTGTATTAGCCATATCGAGTTCTGCGCTGAGTTGATAGGCTTTTACATCTTCGAATCCATCAATCGTCATCTCTTCCATCGAGGTCATATACGGTCCGCCGCCGAAGCCGTTAGAAACCGATTTGCCCTCATCGTTGGATGCTTTGTTATACGCCGCACCGAGAGTTAATGCACCTACGTTAAATGCCACGCCGATTCCGTATACATTACCATCCATACCGCTCTCTTTCTCTTCTGAGAAGTGTGCGTATTGTGCGCTGAGTTCTAATCCCATTGTCTCGTTGAGCGGGATCGTGTAAACTGCATCTGCATACATAGCGTTAGAGAGCTCATCGATACTGTAATACCATCCTTGGAATGCTAAGTTTTCTACACTCTCATTCATCACACCCACTACGGCCGCACCGTTAGAGTTCTCTGAAAACTTTTTAAATTTTGAGATATCATCACCGGAGTCATAGCCAGCCCAACGTTTTACATATCCACCAACGAGAGTTGTTTTATCGATTCCGCTATAAGTTGCAATAGCCGCTTCAAACGTATTCGAATGCATACGGATATCATCGGTATCGGCAAACGGAGTATCGATCAGCTGACGTCCAACACGGAGGTTCAAAGCATCGACGGTATAATCAACATACACTTCACCGACATACGCATACGATTTAGTATCTTCACCGAACAAATCAAGGTTTGCTTTGTTCTCATCAAAGTCCCCAGTTACAAAATGGAGTTTTTGAGAGATGTATGCTCCTACCCCTAATTTAAGACCGTTCCAATCGGCTGTTTCGTATTTGAGAACACCACCGAGTGATGTTCCATAAGTATCCGTATCTACTGCATTATCTTGGTTTACGTATGCCGCTCGGATTTGTCCGCTTGCTTTACCCGCTACGAATGCCTCATCGATACTGCTTGCGCTTAGGGCTACTACTGCCGCCATGCTTAGTACTATTGCTTTTATCATCTTTCTACGTCTCCTTAAAATTAAACAAACAACACATTTACTATTTTGATCAGCGTTATTAAAATATTCAAACATGATAGTAGTTATCAACTTAATATACTCTTAATAATGATAATATTTATCATCTATACATCTTTTTATGTTTCCCCTTTTTCTGCTATGATTTGAGTAAAGACCATTTATGAGGAGTCACTATGCGTCAATATGAAACCTACCGCTGTAATACCTGCGGAAACGAAGTCGAAGTGCAAAACGTCGGAGGGGGAAGACTCGTCTGCTGCGGACATGAAATGGAGATGATTACCGAAAGCCTCACAGCCGTAAACCTGATGAAAGCATTCGGCGGCGAGAGTATGGCACGGAACAAATACGAGCTCTTTGCCGACATCGCCCATGATGAGGGATGGCACGCGGTTGAGCGCCATTTTCGTGAAGCGGCACATAACGAGATGTATCACGCCCGTGCCGAGTACAAAGCGTATCATAAACTAATCCACGGCTGTGATGTCGATACGACGGCCGCCAATCTGGACAGCGCAATGAGTGGAGAGAACTATGAACACACGGTGATGTATCCCTCATTTGCCGAAATCGCAACCGCCGAAGGGCATAAAGAGTTAGCACGGCTTTTTACTGCCATCGGCAAAGTCGAAGTGGAGCACGAACGCGAATACGCCGCCCTCAAAGAGGCACTCATCGCCGATGGATTCTTTGCCAGCGAAGAAGATGAAATTTGGGTCTGCGAAGTGTGCGGACATATCCACCGAGGAAAAAAAGCTCCTGTTGCGTGTCCATTGTGCAAAGCGGGACGAGAGTATTTTAAACGGGAGTGTTTGAATTAATGCCGTTCACCCTGAGCCCGTCGAAGGGTCTTCATGGTTCAACGGGCTCACCACGAACGATTAAGGGATTATCATGAAAGAGCTCTGCAAACTTAAAAAAAATGAGTTGGATATCCATTTCAAAAAAATCATCAAAATTGTCAGTAAACCAAAATTTATTTGTGAGAAATGTGCACGGGTCGCCAAAGATAAAAAATATCTCTGCGAGCCGAAACTTTTGAAAAAGTAAGATTACTTTTTAAACATCTCGTAGCGATATTGTGTGATCGGGGTATCCTCACGGTTGCCCCACTCTTTCATCGAAGCATCATATAAACGGACATTTTTATACCCTAAAACTCCGCTGAGGACGAAATAGTTGAACGATGTTTCCAATCCCCCCGTACAATAGACGAGAACCTCTTTGTTTTTATCGAGTTTGTACCCCTCTTTGAAAACACTCTCCAGCATCGCTTTGGGTTTGAGGTTGTACTCTTTATCCACCGAGTAGTTCCATGAGTAGCTCATTCCTCCACGGATATGACCGTTACGTTTCACCGTCGGGGTCGGGGTGACACCTAGATACATATCGCTCGGACGGGCATCGATCATC
>NZ_JBAQPS010000194.1:0-1858 GCF_049305995.1 Sulfuricurvum sp. | reverse complement strand
ACGCTCGTCCGCGCATATCGGCAGAGGTGCGAGGAACGATAACGCTGAGGGCATCGACGACATCTCCCGCGACACGGACGTCAAGTTTAACGAGATCGCCCTGACGAAATTCGATAGGATCGTAGTCGAAACTCGCGTATCCTTTCGACGTTGATTTGAGTTTATCGTAAAAATCAACAACGATTTCGTTCATCGGCATGACGTAGATGAGCATGACACGTGTCTCGTTGAGATACTCCATCTTCTCTTGCATACCCCGCTTGTTGGTCAAAAGGGTAATCACATTCCCCAAATAATCAGTCGGAACGATCACCGTTGCACGAACATACGGCTCTTCGATTTTTTCTATCGTTTGCGGCTCAGGGAGTTCACTTGGATTTTGGACTTCAATCATCGTCCCATCGGTCTTGTAGACTTTATAGATAACGGACGGTGCTGTAGCGATGAGATCGAGATTAAATTCCCGCTCCAATCGCTCTTTAACGACCTCCATGTGCAGCATTCCCAAAAAGCCGACACGAAACCCAAAGCCTAGAGCAACCGATGTTTCCGGCTCATAACTAAGACTACTGTCGTTGAGTTTCAGTTTATCGAGAGCATCCCGTACCGATTCAAACTCATCGGTATCGATCGGATAGAGCCCCGCAAATACGAAAGGTTTTGCCGGAGCATATTCACCGACCGGTTCTTTGGCTGGATTACGCGCATCGGTGATCGTATCGCCGACACGGATAGAGCCTACCTCTTTAACCCCCAAAATGACAATCCCGATCTCTCCGGCTTTGATCGCTTGCGTTTTTTGACGACGGAGCGGGTGAGGATACATCAGCTCTAGCACTTGATGATTTTCATCATTGTGCATCAACTTGACCATCTGCCCTGTTTTGATCTCGCCATCAAATACACGTACTAATGCCATCGCCCCTTGATACGAATCAAACCACGAATCGTAAATGATCGCTTTGGTCGTAGCAGTCGGATCACCCGCAGGGGCTGGGATACGATCGACGATAGCATCGATGAGGGTACGGATACCCACACCCGTTTTCGCCGAGATCATGATCGCATCGGTCGCATCGATCCCTATCGTCGTTTCGATCTCTTCGGCAACCCGTTCAGGTTCTGCGGCGGGAAGATCGATTTTGTTGATGACAGGGATGAGAGTGAGATTGTTTTCCATCGCCATATAAACATTGGCGATGGTTTGGGCTTCAACTCCCTGCGCCGCATCGACGATGAGCAATGCACCGTCCGAAGATGCGAGAGATTTGGAAACCTCGTAGCTAAAATCAACGTGGCCCGGAGTGTCGATCAGGTTCAAAATATAATGTTGTCCATCTTTGACGTAATCGAGACGGACGCTTTGCGCTTTGATCGTAATCCCGCGCTCTTGTTCGATGTCCATTGTGTCCATCATTTGCTTAGAGAGCTCACGATCACTCACCGCGCCACACTCTTGGATGATACGGTCGGCTAACGTACTTTTGCCGTGATCGATATGGGCGATGATAGAGAAATTGCGAATATTATTCATTAGGTTCTATTACTCATTTAGTTTAATTAATGGAATTATAGCAGAGCGTTGCTTAGGAGGTATCAAAGTCGTGATTCGATCTAACCGTAACCTAAATTTTATAAAAAAGATACGTTTGTCTCGTTTTTTCTTTATAGGATGAAAAACCGAAATGCCCTTTATAAAATTCTTCTAATTTATCATTATCGGGCAAAAGAGCCAACCATAGATCACTTTGGCTTTTGATAGAATCATTTGAGCTTTTTGGGCAAAGGCAGATGCTTTATCATTACCCATTTCCATTTTTTCGATAATAGATTTGGGTAATTTACGAGGAAGAGAAGC
>NZ_JBAQPS010000193.1:0-1841 GCF_049305995.1 Sulfuricurvum sp. | reverse complement strand
CACCCTAACAGGACAAAAAGACCCCCGTTTGGATGCACGCTACTCGATCAGTTATGTCGCAACCAACCTAAAAGAAGGATGCGGATCTCGCGGATATACGACGGGAACGATGAAACCCTCAATCGCTCAACGGAGTGTAAGCGTTCCCGATGGCAATTACACGATTAACCTCCCTATCTATATGACCCCCGAAGAGGACAAAAAGGGATGTGGCTATCGGTTTGGGGGATTAGAGCTCATGATATTGAGAAAAAATGATGATCAATATTCGCGATTTTGGCTTTTAGGAGACTATAAAAACAAAGACATAGTAAGTGGTAAAGAGCTGGGTGGTCAGAGAGCGGATGTGGTTTACGATGGAAGCAAAGGAGGTACTGATGGACGAGCGTATCCAATGTTGCGTAAAGAAGATAGGCCTATTGCCTTTCGTTCAGATAAAAAATATTTTCGCATCGCACCTGAAACGACATTTGTGTGCATGACAGAGCATCGAATTTACGAGTATGAATTATCTCAAAGAGATAAAGATTTACGCGAAAAATGGAGTCGCAATGACAAAGAAACTGATTTCGTATGTGCGATGCAAATGAAATTGGATGTTGATGGCGGGAAATACCATTATCATGAATGTCCTGTTCCTGCTCCGATGGATAGTGTTGGATGCTTTACAACAACAAATCCCGATTTCGGAGTGGATGAAATTGCGAGTGACACATTGCATATTGATATATTAGTTGATAAATCAAAATGTACGGCATTAAGGTACAGCGCACCTAGAGACTTTGTCAAAGAGCCTTCTATATTTTATAACGCACCTAAGCCTGAATCATCATTATTTAAATCACTTTTTTAAAAAAATAAACACAAGGAAAACAACATGGCAGACGTAATCAGAATCGGAGTGTTCTTCGACGGGACAGGTAATAATATGTGGAACGATAGATTGATTGGAGATGGGTCAATAACAAATGTTGTTCAGATTTATGATAGATATGTAAAGGCAGGTTATGAGGCTATTT
This sequence comes from Sulfuricurvum sp., assembly GCF_049305995.1. Taxonomy (GTDB): domain Bacteria; phylum Campylobacterota; class Campylobacteria; order Campylobacterales; family Sulfurimonadaceae; genus Sulfuricurvum. Next base: position 822 of record NZ_JBAQPS010000193.1, on the reverse strand, counting down.
ATGCTGAAGGTGCAGGAACGGAAGCGTATACCCCCTATACAAATACCCCTACTTTTAATGAGGAGCAGTTAGCGGCTATACGGAATACAGAGGTCTATAAAGACCGCAAGGATTATTATAATATTGGCGGCTTGGCGTTTGGATCAACGGTCAAACAGCATGCTGTAGACAAACTAAATCAGATCAAGGACCTAATGGCAAAATATCCAAAAGATCAGAAATTCGTTATCGACGTTTACGGTTTCAGCCGTGGAGCGACATCGGCACGTGATTTTATCAATATGTTCAATGCCCAGTATGCCGATCTCGACGGCAGTGCGATCGGATTTGTGGGACTCTTCGATACCGTCGCGACGGTCGGACTGGCAAATGAATATAACCCAAACCTCAATCTAAATCTCAATACCAACTCCGCAGATATGATGCTCCATCTGACTGCCGATAATGAATTTCGTGCAAATTTTCCACTGAACTATATGGGCGAGAGTGGCAGTAATATGGTCGAAATCGGAATGCCAGGTGTCCATGCCGACATCGGGGGAGGGTATGGAAATTCGACTTGGGATACCCAAGAAAAATTTATTGCTGATGAAGTATTCGCTACGTTTCCCATTCCGGCACTCGCAGAGATTGCTGAACAGCAACGAATGGATCGTATAGGCGAATTAATCTTAGAAGCTTCAGACAAAGGCTTCGAATACGCATTTAAAACAGGTACGGATAGAACTACTGGGGCTTTACAGCTCGATTTTGTCTTCATCGAAACAAAACAGATAAATTATGGATTGAGCAATAATGCACTGTGGGTAATGCTCAATTCTA
>NZ_JBAQPS010000192.1:0-2102 GCF_049305995.1 Sulfuricurvum sp. | reverse complement strand
CCGCAATGGTATCCGTTTGAAGCTATTGAGAATGGAAAGCACACGGGGATTGCGGCGGATGTCATACAGGGATTTGAATATAAACTGGGTATTTCGATCGAATTTATTCCGGTAGATTCATGGGATGAATCGCTTCAGCTTGCACAAAAACGGGAATGCGATATCCTTTCTTTAGCAGCAACGACACCAAGTCGGTTAAAATATTTAGATTTTACTTCTCCTTATATAACGTTGCCTATTGTTATGGTAACTACGATGGATAAACCATTTATCGGTAATATTGTAAACCTTACCACACAAAAATTGGCTGCAGTAAAAGGGTATGCCATTACAGAGAAGCTTAAAACAGCCTACCCAGAGCTTAGTATTATTGAGGTAAAAAATATTTATGATGGTCTTAAGATGGTTGAAAATGGTGAAGTTTATGGCTATATAGACAATTTGATGGTTGTTTCATCTTATATCCAAAAAGAATATACCGGTATTTTAAAAATATCTTCTCGCTTGGATGAAAAAATCGAGCTTGGTATCGCAACTCGTAATGATGAAACAGAGCTTCATACTATTTTTGAAAAATTGGTTGTACAGCTCGATGATGCAACAATGCAAGGTATTTACAATCGTTGGTCATCAACAATTGAACAAGTTGCATGGTTAGATAGATCACTCATTTGGAAATTTCTAGGTGTAGTGTTATTAGGAATACTTGCTTTTTCATGGCGTTATGTTATTTTAAAACGATATAACAAAAAACTCTTGGAACTATCAATTACAGATAAGCTTACCGGTTTATACAATCGCCAGAAAATAGATGAAATCTTAGTCTCAGAGTATCAAAAAGTTAATAGATACGATACCTATGATTGTAGTGTAATGATGATTGATATTGATTTATTTAAACATGTAAATGATACTAAAGGTCACCAAACAGGTGATCTTGTTTTACAAAAAATGGCAGTTATTTTTACTAATTCATTTCGTAGCACTGATATAATCGGACGATGGGGAGGCGAGGAATTTATCGTGATTTTACCGCACATTTCTCGTTCTCAAGCACTGAGTGCTGCTGAGAACCTTCGTCAAACAGTTGAAAAATATCCATTTGGATTAGATCATGCTCTAACAATTAGTATAGGGGTTGGAGGATTGATTAAAAATCAAAGTATCCATGAAAATATAGGGCGAATTGATGAAGCTCTTTATGAAGCTAAAAATAGCGGTAGGAATAAGTTGGTTTGTTCCAAATAACTTGAAAGCGTGCTATAGATTTTCGTAAAAATACTTTAATGCTTCTTTTGAACTGACTTTATGACTAACGATGGGATGCGGATAGTTATTGAGAACCAACAGATTCAAGACCTCTTCATTATGGAGTATTTGAGGAGAAATTGAACTCAATTCCGGGATCCATCGGTGAATATATTTACCTTCCGGATCAAATTTTTTCGCCTGGGTATAAGGGTTGAAAATTCGAAAATAAGGTTGCGGATCAACCCCCGTACCTGCACTCCATTGCCAGGAAAGAATATTGGAACTCGCATCGTAATCCATTAGATGTTTTGAAAAAAAATGCTCCCCCCATTGCCATGGCAACAAGAGATTTTTGGTAAAAAAAGAGGCGGTGATCATCCGTACACGATTATGCATTTGGCCTGTCTGCAAAAGCTCTCTTATTCCTGCATCAACAATTGGGACTCCTGTTTTAGCTGTGCAAAATGCATCAAAGGAGTCTATGTTTGGTATCCCTTTGAACGGATAGCGAAAATTACGTTCGTTGAGATGGGGAAAATGGACTAAAAGCATGGCGTAAAATTCTCGAAAGATGAGCTGTCTGAAAAAGGGCTCGGTATCAATCCCCACTTTTTTTTGTAGGCTTATCCATCTTAACACTGCACGAATAGAAACAGTTCCAAAACGTAAATCGCTGCTCAAACCGGAAGTTGTGTCTTGAGCCATAAAATCGCGTTGTTGAGCGTAATATTCGAGGTTAGCTGCGAACAACTCTAGTTTTGACTCAGGGGAGTGTTGTTGTTGATAGATTGAATTATGGACAAATCCGATTGATTCGAGCGTTATAGGTACCTTTACGTGCTCCATACACA
>NZ_JBAQPS010000191.1:0-4032 GCF_049305995.1 Sulfuricurvum sp. | reverse complement strand
ATCCTTGAGACTAAAGGACCTCGTCGTATCTCCCCTTTCTTTATTCCAGGAGCACTGGTCAACATGCTCGGCGGATTCATCACGATTGATCACGGCTTGCAAGGGCCGAACCTTTCAGCAGTAACCGCATGTGCGGCAGGGACTCACGCTATTAGTGAAGCGGCAAAAACGATTATGATCGGCGGTGCGGATCAAATGCTCGTGGTTGCAGCTGAATCAGCAATTACCGGTGTCGGGATCGGTGGATTTGCATCGATGAAAGCTCTTAGTACCCGAAATGATGATCCGCGCCACGCTTCACGTCCGTTTGATGCAGAGCGTGATGGATTTGTTATGGGTGAGGGTGCGGCTGCTTTGGTACTTGAAGAGTATGATGCGGCGGTTGCACGTGGAGCACGAATTTATGCTGAGCTTATCGGATTTGGTGAAAGCGGTGATGCAAACCATATCACGACACCAAGCCTTGAAGGACCTCTTCGTGCTATGCAAGCGGCACTTAGAATGGCAAAAAATCCGAAAGTGGATTATGTCAACGCCCACGGAACCAGTACCCCGACCAATGACAAAAATGAAACAGCAGCTCTTAAAATTGCATTTGGTGGAAAAGAGAACTGCCCTCCGGTAAGTTCAACAAAAGGGCAAACGGGTCATTGTCTCGGAGCAGCCGGCGGTATCGAAGCGGTTGTCAGTATCATGGCGATGCGTGATGGTATTATCCCTCCGACCATTAATTATGTAAATCCGGATGAGAACTGCGATTTGGATATTGTTCCAAATGTTGCCCGTAAAGCGGAGCTTAATATCGTTATGTCTAACTCATTTGGATTTGGCGGCACCAACGGTGTCGTTATCTTCAAAAAAATATAAGAGGGCAAGCCGTTGGCTACCTATTTAGATTTTGAACAAAATATCCGTCAAATCCAAGAGGAGATTATCGCTGCAGAAGTGCGCTATGATCACCATGCGGTAGAGATACTAAAGCAGGATTTGGACAAAGAGGTTCAAAAAACCTACGCTAATCTCTCTCCGTATCAAGAGCTTCAGTTAGCACGTCATCAAGATCGTCCGTATGCGCTCGATTACATCAATCTTTTGTTTGATAAAAAATACGAGATTCACGGGGACCGTCATTTTCGTGATGACCTCTCGATTATCTGCTACATGGGCTACATCGGTGATGAGCGTGTTATGGTTATCGGCGAGCAAAAAGGTCGCGGAACCAAAAATAAGCTCAAGCGTAATTTCGGTATGCCACATCCTGAGGGGTACCGCAAGGCACTTCGTGTCGCTAAAATGGCGGAGAAGTTTAACATCCCACTCCTAATGCTGATTGACACTCCGGGTGCTTATCCTGGTCTGGGTGCGGAAGAGCGCAATCAAAGTGAAGCGATTGCCCGTAACTTGTTGGAACTCTCTAATCTCAATACCATTACTGTCTCAGTTGTTATCGGCGAAGGTGGAAGCGGTGGAGCACTCGCAATCGGTATTGCCGATCGTCTGGCTATGATGCGTTACTCTGTATTTAGCGTTATCTCTCCTGAGGGGTGTTCAGCTATTTTGTGGAATGATCCGACCAAAGTGGAAGCGGCAACCAAAGCACTTAAAATCACCTCTGCCGATCTCAAAGAACTCGATTTAATCGATGATGTTATCGATGAACCTCTGATCGGTGCACACCGTGATAAAGAGGGGGCAGTGAATGCTCTCAAAACTTATTTTATGACCCAAGTGAATGATCTGCGTAAACTCAGCGATGCAGAGCGTCTCGATAAACGTTACAACCGTCTCGTCGGAATGGGACGATTTTCAGAATAAGCTCAAACCTTATTATATTTTTACGCAACCGGAATGCATCCCGGTTTGCTACGCTAACGCTGAGTTTTCCTCGGCAGAATGCCCGCGCACACTTGTGTGCTTTTTATTTTTCATCCTTGTCTATTTTTTCTACTTTTTTCATTTTTGGTCTTTTCAACCGTTTTGCCTCTTTTGAAAATGCGATTAACTCTTCACTATTATGAATCGTATGGGGGATGAGGGCTAGGGTTCGTTTGAGGAGTTTTGTGGTGGTCATGGCATCGGAGAGGGCGCGATGGTGGGTAGCCTCTTTGTAGAGTTCGAGCTGTTCATTGAGGTATTTGAGGCCATAGCGCTCAGATTCGATCGTACGCTCTGCTAAATCGATGGTGCATAAAGAGCGGTTGAGAAGCTTTTGAAGCCCAACTCTCTCCATCATGGCGGAGACAAAGTTATAATCAAATTTTGCATCATGTCCGACAAAAACGGCGTCCCCTAAAAAGAGGCGAAATTCACGCATTACTTTTCCCATAGCGGGAGCTTTTAGGGTTTGTTCTACGCTAATACCGGTAATCTCTTGAATCTGACTGGAGATAGAGTTGCAGTAGACTAAGCTCTCATAGGTATCGAGGATATGACCGTTTTGAAGTTTGACAGCTCCGATTTCGATGATTTGATCGCGCGCGGGTTTAGAGCCATTGGATTCAACATCGACGATACAAAAGAGGGTATCATCGACGCTTGTGAGGAGTGTTTCAAAGAGATAAAGGTCATTATGGAGGATAATATTCATCCCTTGTGCCCTGAGCAGTTCAAGGGTGAGTTCACTCTCAAATCCTAGAAATTTTTCAAACTCATTTTTTTGAATACCGCTTTTCGAAAGTCGTGAGAGTGTTTTAGGATTAGAGAGGCTCAAGCTTTGGCCTTTTGGATAAAAGCGGTAACTTTAGAGTGATCTTTTTTACCTTTAGACGCTTCAACACCGCTGCTCACATCAACACCATAAAAACCATACGATGTGAGTGAAGCGACATTGTCGGGATCAAGTCCGCCGGCGAGGATGATTTTAGAGCAATCAATCCCTTCAAACCACTCAATATTGAGCCGTTTTCCCGCTCCTCCGAAGCTTTCACAAAAAGCATCGATCAGACGGTATTCCTCTGAGTATTCTAAAATATCATCTCGTTTTTGAGCGCGGATAACCCGTAGAGTCGGGAAATTAACCTGAGTAAAAAAATCATCTTCAACATCAAAATGAATTTGGGCGAGGGTGCATCCTGTCTCTAAACATATAGAGTGGATAAAATCAGGCGTCTCATTGACGAAAAGAGCCACTTTTTCGATAAAGGGTGGGAGCTTTTCTATGATCGTTTTAGCATCTTCTGGAGAAATATAGCGGGGGGATTCAGGGTAAAAAATAAATCCGAGTGCATCGGCTCCCACATCAATCGCATTGATCGCATCGTTATAATTCGTGATACCGCAAATCTTGACTCGCATGTTAGACTTTGAGACTTTCGATAGCGGTTTTATAGTCCTCTTGTCCGAATACATAGCTTCCGGCGACACAGACATCGACTCCGGCATTTTTCAGCGCATGAATATTTTTACTGCCGACCCCTCCGTCGATTTCGATTAGACAATCTGGGTTGATACGATCACGGAGTGCTTTAAGACGCTGGATTTTCTCAATAACGGTTGGGATAAACTTTTGTCCGCCGAAACCGGGATTGACCGACATCACCAAAACCATATCAACATCACCGAGGAGATATTCGACCGATTCCGCAGAGGTATGAGGATTGAGAACGATCCCAGGACGGATACCGAGTGAGCGAATGTACTGAATGAGACGGTGAGGGTGTTTCTCCTCTTCGATATGAAAGGTGATGAATTCGGGTTTGAGCGGAGCGAATAGATCGACGAAAAAGGTATTATTTTGAACCATTAGATGAATGTCGAGCGGTTTAGTCGCCGCGTGAGCTATCGCACTCACAACAACCGGTCCGATAGTGAGATTGGGGACGAAATGTCCATCCATAACATCGACATGCACCAAATCGCACCCAGCATCACAGATGGCACGGACATCACGCGCTAAATTACCGAAATCGGCAGAGAGGACACTTGGGGCAACGAGCATAGGAGACACCTTGAATAATATTTTCGTTATTTTAGCGAAAAAACTATCGTGTTAAAAAAAAGATAAAATTACTTCCCTCAAAACTCAAATTAACC
>NZ_JBAQPS010000190.1:0-3149 GCF_049305995.1 Sulfuricurvum sp. | reverse complement strand
GAAGCCGATTTCGATTCTTACTTCGCGTTCACGTGGAAAATTTTCAGCAAAATAAGAGATAGATTTTAGCGCATCATGCGTTTTAAGATGAGTATTTTCAGGCGCATTATCGATATTAGAATCGATGATATTCAAATCAGCACATTCAGCATAAGCGAGCAGTGCATGTTTTAGAATAAAATTTGGCGATGGGCGGGTAATTTTATCACTTTTAAGAAGCTCTTTGGTTTCACCTTTTTTATGGACTAAAAAAAACTCTCTATTTTTGTAGCGTGCAGCGATCAAAGAACCGCCATTTTGCTCTTTATAGTCTGCTTGAAAAAGAAATTCCACTGCACCCGATCGTGCAGGTAGGATAAGTGGTTTAAACGATTCGATATGTAAATGCGGCATTCTTTATTTTGCCTCGTAGCTAAGTTCGATAGGTGTAGTCGGAAGGGAACGAATCCCATTTTTATCAACACTCATAATTTCGTACAGGTATCCTGTATCAGGTTTAATATTGATATCATGGAAAAGCGCTTCTGTAATATTATTGATTTCCAGACTTTCACGACTTATCCAACTTTTTTTCGTCGTTTTTATTACAGTGTATGAGACGGTGCGTGGATCACTGTTTTTCCATTGAAGGGCAACCGCTTTGTTTACAATTTTGCCTTCATAGGCAATCGGTGTTTGTGGTTTGGCAAGGGTTGAACCTTGAATTGCTATCGGTGAAAGCGTACTTTCTAAACCATCTTTATCTACAGCGGTTATTTTATAAAAATAAAATTTCCCGTCTTCAGTAATAGTATCGGTGAAATTGGTTGCTTCAAGTTTCACAAAATACTCAAATTTGTCATTTGAAGTAGATGAACGATAGATATTATAATGACTTAAATCGCTGATTGTACTTGCGTCCCATTTGAGATTAATGGCTCGTGGAATATCATTGCTAGCGGTAACATTTTTGATTTCTGGAGGAAGCGGTTTTGTGACAACTTTAGTCAGCTCACTTGCATCTGTAGATAACTTTTCAAACGTTAGTGCTTTAATGCGGTAAAAATAGACATGACCGTCTTTGAGCTCATGATCGATAAATTCTGCATTTAATCGACCTTTAATCGCAGCGATTTCAGACCATTTTTGATCAGTTCCATCCTGGCGTTCAATAATATAGCCGTTAATTTTTCCATTTGGATGTGGACGCCAAAGTAATTTTGCACTGCGAGGCATATTGCCGACAGATTGAAAAAAACTTACCGGTGCAATCATCGGTTGGGTAGCGACGACCATGGTTTCACTTCCTGCTGATTCACTACCTTCTTTATTCATCGTTGCAAAACGGTATTGGTATTGATTTCCTGGTTTGACGTCACTGTCTACGAAATGGGTTGCAAAACGGCTATCAATCGTTGCGATACGTTGAAGTTTTGGATCTTCGTTACCTGGGGTATTGCGGTAAATATAATAACCGGTCACTTTGGTATCTTCAATCGGTTTCCACTCAAATGCGATGGAATTTATATCCGCAATAAAACCATTCATGAGAGGAATGGGAAGGGTTGAATCTATCGTAACGGTTTTTTGTGGCACCGGTTGAGGAGCACAACCACTAAAGAGACTCAGAGCTAAAGAGACGCTCAAGGCGTATCGGATCGATGCGTGCATGCAATTCCTTTGAATCAAAATGTTTATGTAAGTAATCTTCCATCACAGGAGCAAGAGGAGCTGTAAAACTGACTCTCTCTTTGGTCGTGGGATGGGTGAAATAGAGGTTGTAAGCATGAAGCAAGATACGTTCCATTTTATCACTTTTTGCCGAGGTTCCATAGAGGTGATCTCCCATAATATGCCGGCTGATTGACTCTAAATGAACCCGAATCTGATGGGTTCGTCCGGTATAGAGTTTACAGGCGATTATCTCTTCGGTCTCATCATGGCTAGGGAGAAGTTTTCGAAATTCGGTTTTGGCATTTTTGCCGGTTTCACTGATCGCCATTTTAAGACGATTGTGGGCACTTCGCCCGATAGGGCGGTCGATGATTGTGATCTCATCTTTCATCGGCGGGGTGACGACCGCGAGATAAAAACGTCCCATGCTCTTGTCTTGGAGTTGGATCGAGAGGGCTTCATGCGCTTCGTTGTTTTTTGCGATCACCATAGCTCCGCTCGTACCTCGGTCAAGTCGGTGGACGATACCGTGACGCTCTTCACCACTCAGTGTAGAAAGGCTGATCCCTTTGTGTTTGAGCCAATCCACGAGAGTTGGTTCTTTGACGCTTGGAGCAGGGTGAACAGTGAGTGAACTGGGTTTGTTGATGATGAGGATATCATCATCTTCGAATAACACTTCAACCTCAAAATTGATCTCCATAGCCGGAGTCGATTTTTGGTCAGGAAAGCGGATATAAATTTTTTGTAAAAGCTTGAGTTTTAGCCCTGCTTTAAGAGTTGGTTTTCCATCTACGGTGACACAGTTTTGTTCGATGAGTTGGGTAATCTGATTACGTGTTTGTTCAAGTTTTTGGGTTAGAAAAACATCTAAACGAACCGCTTCTTCCACAGTGAAATGGGCTTCTTTTTGAGACAAAATCGGGTTCCTTTAAATCGTGTATAGGTATATATTAGAGGTCTTGTTATGACTTTGTTATGCTACAATTAGCAAAAAATAAGGACCGTAGTGCTTAATATTGATCGCCGAATTTTAGCACACTTTGATTTCATCACAGTTATTTTACTGATTCCACTCATTTTTACTTCAGGTTGGCTTATTTATGAAATCCATCCGATGTTGGGACAAAAACATTTAGTTTATGTTTCAGTTGGATTAAGTGTATTTATTTTTCTTTTTTTATTACCTATACGGCGATTATTTTGGACAATTCCTATCATCTATTGGTTAGGAATTATATTGCTGATAGCAGTAGAACTGGTTGGACATGCTCGTTTGGGAGCAAAACGGTGGATTGAAATTCCGTTTGTCCATTTTACAATCCAACCATCAGAATTGATTAAACCTGCTTTTGTCCTTATGTTAGCCTATCTAATTAGTCGTAATCCCCCTCCGCTTGGTGGTTATGGGATAAAAGATTTTGCTAAACTTTCGGGGTATATTTTACTGCCGTTTTTTCTAATTGCTAAAGAACCTGATTTAGGGACGGCAACAG
>NZ_JBAQPS010000189.1:0-2593 GCF_049305995.1 Sulfuricurvum sp. | reverse complement strand
TCCCCTCTCCGAACAGCGAACCAACCAATGGAGTAAAAATCAAATCTTGGATCGAGGGGACCTCAGCAAATGCTTCATAGCCATATTCCCAAAAAAAGGTGGACATGAGCGTCGAAAATGCCGCCGATTCACCGATCGATAATCCATCATTACGTGCCATAGTATAGCGCCAATTCAAATTTAAAGTGCAACAGTTTAGAAATTCAGATATAGCGGATAATTGAAGAGGTTAGCTGCGATAGAATAAGTGAATTATCCGACCAAAGATAGGACACTTATGAGTTACCAACAGCTAACCATGGCACAACGATATCAAATTGAGGCTTTAAAAAAAGAGGGACTGAGCCAAAGAGCGATAGCTTTAAACATTGGAGTGCATTATTCGACCATATGCAGGGAGTTAAGGCGAAATGCCCTTGATAGTGGAGAATATTTTGCACTGAGTGCAGCCGTAAGTGCACGATTGCGGTATCAGTATAAGTCAAAGAACCGCCGATTAGGTAAAGAGCATATCAACTATATCAAAAAGTATATACAAGAGGGATGGAGTCCAGAGCAAATCAGTGGTCGTATGGTATTAGATGGATTAAAATCTATCAGTCATGAGACAATTTACCAGTATGTCTATGCCAATCAAAAAAGTGGTGGCAAGCTCTATCTGTACCTCAGACACAAACACAAGAAATACACCAAACGAACAGCTTCACATCGTAGTCGTGGACAAATCAAGAACCGTATATCTATCGATGAGAGACCATTAATCGTAGAAGAAAAAAGCAGAGTCGGCGATTGGGAAGTCGATACGATCATAGGACGATATCACCATCAAGGGATTGTCACCATTGTTGATCGATGTTCTAAATTCACACTGATGAAAAAAGTTCCAAGCAAACACGCTGAACCAGTTAAACAAGCTATCCTAGATCTGCTCAAACCGATTAAAGATCATACCCTCACAATTACATCCGATAACGGTAAAGAATTTGCCTATCACCAAGAAATTAGCAGAACCCTCGATACAGACTTTTACTTTGCACACCCTTACCAATCATGGCAACGAGGATTAAATGAACATACAAATGGATTGATACGGGAATATTTCCCTAAAGAGAAAGAGTTTCAAGAGATAACGGATAAGCAAATCGTTGACGTTCAAAATAAACTCAACAATAGACCAAGAAAAATATTGGGATATAAAACACCTTCAGAAGTGTTCTTTGCTACAATTACGAAATCTTATTCTGTAGCTTAACCGTGTGTTGCACTTACTACTTGAATTGGCGATATCTATTTTTGTTGCATTAGCTTGAATACTATTTGTAATAGCTTCTTCTAAAATACCAATTAATCTCAAATTGGTTGGAAGTTTTTTGACTATCTGCTTAGTTGTTACTAACATTTTGCTATTCCTGCTTATAATAAAAACTATGATTGTAGCTAAAGTATGGTGAAGTTGAAGTTTTTTGACATTTTGAAAGAAAATTTAATGCAAAGAAAATAAAATCCCCCTGAACGGGGGAAGAGGATAAAGAGAATCTCTTAGCTGTTACGCTTTTTGATAATCTCTTCGGCAACGTTACGTGGAACTTCTTCATAGTGATCGAATTCCATAGAGTAACTTGCACGTCCTTGTGTTGCTGAACGAAGGTCAGTTGAGTAACCGAACATTTCAGACAATGGTACGAACGCATCAACAATTTTGTTACCAGAACGGTCACCCATGTTGTTAACTTGTCCACGACGACGGTTAAGGTCACCGATAACATCACCCATGAAGTTTTCAGGTACTTCTACTTCAACTTTCATCATAGGCTCTAGGATCGCAGGGTTTGCCTTACGACAAGCCTCTTTGAATCCCATAGATGCAGCAAGTTTAAATGCCATCTCAGAGGAGTCAACCTCGTGGTATGAACCATCATACAATGCAACTTCGATATCCTCGATAGGGTAACCCGCGAGAACACCTTTTTGCATTGCTTCTTTACACCCTTTTTCAACTGCAGGAACGTATTCTTTTGGAATAACCCCACCTTTGATTTCGTTGTGGAAAGTATACCCGCTACCAGGCTCGCCCGGCTTAACGATGAGATAAACGTGACCAAATTGTCCACGTCCACCTGATTGCTTAGCGTATTTGTACTCTTGGTTTACTTCCGCACGAATTGACTCACGGTAAGCAACTTGTGGAGCACCAACCTCTGCTTCAACTTTGAACTCACGGAACATGCGGTCAACAAGGATCTCAAGGTGAAGCTCACCCATACCTGAAATGATCGTTTGACCTGTTTCTTCGTCTGTATGAACACGGAAAGATGGATCCTCTGCTGCAAGTTTTGCAAGTGCGATACCCAATTTTTCTTGGTCAGGTTTTGTTTTAGGCTCAACCGCAACCGAAATAACCGGCTCAGGGAAGTGCATAAGCTCCAAAATGAGGCGATCGTCTTCTGAACACAATGTATCTCCTGTTGTTGTATCTTTAAGACCAACAACTGCACCGATTTCACCCGCATAAAGAGATTTGATCTCTTCACGTTTGTTAGCGTGCATTTTAACAATACGTCCGATACGCTCTTTTTTACCTTTGATGGTATTG
>NZ_JBAQPS010000188.1:0-1572 GCF_049305995.1 Sulfuricurvum sp. | reverse complement strand
TGTCCGAATCAAAAGGGGATAGTTTGGTAGCGGAAAAAAACGAGAATAGTCATAAAGATGAAATTCAGGTTGTTATTAATCAACAGACGGTACTAAATACCCATGAACGGATTAATACGGTCTACAGTGGTGATATTGTTAAATTAGAACCAGGATTTGCTAGAATCTCATTAGAAACAAATGAAACCATGCGTGCTGATGATGTGGGATTGGTTCACGGGGGATTTATTTTTAGTGCGGCTGATTTTGCAGCAATGGTGGCAGTGAATGAACCTAATGTTGTGTTGGCATCGTGTAATTGCCTTTTTTTAGCTCCTGTTCGAGTAGGCGATTTTGTAACATTTGACGCAACTGAACATCAACATGAAGGGCGCAAACGAAATGTTACTGTCCGTGGTTTTGTTCATGATATTAAGGTGTTTGAGGGTGAGTTTAAAACGGTCATTACTGACCGGCATGTGCTTCGATTGGATTTAATGAAAAATATTGATAGTTAAACAGTGCGTATCCAATAATCGATATTACGTAACTCTTTTTGGACACTGGTCGGGTTACCATGTCCAGGATAGAGAGTTTGGTTACTGCTCCACTGAGAAAACTTTTTGAGACTTTGGCGCATAGCTTCTGCATTAGAATAAGGGAAATCCCATCTTCCTATAGAACCTTCAAATAAAAAATCTCCACTAAAGATAGCATCACCGATTTCAATCATGGAACATCCTGGACAATGCCCTGGAAAATGGTGAAATTTTACTTCTATCCCCTCAATCATAATAATTTGATCGCCCTCTACTTCTACGTCAGGTGTAGAGGGTGGCAATCCCGGCATCCATGAACTATTTTGGAGTAGCATCACATCCCCTTTGGGAGTATAAAGGGGGATATTTAATTTTTTTTGGAGTTCATTATTACTCCATACATGGTCAAAGTGACCGTGAGTGTTGAGGATAGCAATGGGATGCTTGACGTTTGTTATCACCCATTCAGTTGCCCCCATGCCTGGATCGATAATGATCTCTTTATCATCTATTTTGACAATGTAACAATTGGTCTGATAATCGCCCATAGGGCGTTTGAGAATTTCCATTAGAAGTCCCAATATTAGTTTTTAGGAATTATAACGGAAATATACAAGTATCTTTTCATTTAAAAAAATATTTTTTTGACGATCTTGATGTATCAGTAAAAGCAAAGGATAACGTATGAAAGTAGAGGAATATAATGTTATAGCTAATGCAGATTACTTCAGTTATCAAAGCTCACGTAAGCAAAGTGGGATACAAGAAGAAGTGAAAGAAAGTAATGCCTCAAAAAGTGGCTTGAAAGGGGATGAATCGATTAAAAGTAATGGTATAGCTGATACGGCTTCTATTCTAGAGATGGATGAAAAAGTGCTAATCAAAGATTTAAGCGCATCTCTTTTAAAAGGGATTAAGCAGAGTGTAGAGATAGGTAATAATCTTGGCTTTAGCACTGTTCGATCTGAAGCAGAAGCATTAATATTTGAGACGATTGCTACCGTAAAAACAGATAATCGTAAGATTGAATTTAATCTTAATGTTTCACTTTCAC
>NZ_JBAQPS010000187.1:0-2531 GCF_049305995.1 Sulfuricurvum sp. | reverse complement strand
CATAATATAGAGTGCACCCACTCAGGAGAGTAGGTGCAAGAAAAAAAGGGGTAAATATGAAATTTTCAAAACCAATAATAGTCGGGATGATGGTAGCACTACTGACTACATCCGCTTTTGCAAAACTAAAGGATTTCAAAGGGGACAATGGAAAATTTGGCTACAAAGATGAGAGTGGTGTGGTGGTGATACCACTAAAGTATGACTATGCTAAACGTTTTTTTAGCGACAACGGGTTAGCTCCTGTCAAGCTCAATGGCAAATGGGGATACATCAACGCAAAAGATGAAGTAGTGGTACCACTCAAGTATGACAATGCTAATCGTTTTAGCGACAACGGTTTAACTGGTGTCGAGCTCAATGGCAAACATGGATACATCAACGCAAAAGGTGAAGAGGTGATACCACTCAAGTATGACGATACTTATGGTTTTTACGACAACGGGTTAGCTCCTGTCAGGCTCAATGGCAAATGGGGATGCATCAACGCAAAAGATGAAGTAGTGGTACTACTCAAGTATGACGATGCTTGGAGTTTTAGCGACAACGGGTTAGCTCCTGTCAAGCTCAATGGCAAATGGGGAACCGTAGACAAAAGTGGCAAGGAAATAATCAAACCGAAGTACGACAAAATTTTATTTTCTAATGGTGCTGGCGTATGGACATATGTTGAACTAAATGGTAAACATGGAATATTGGACTCTTATAACGGTTCGACTATCATGCCTATCAAATATAGTAGTGCTGATGATGCACATAGTGCGTACCAGAGTAAAGAGGCGGAGAAAAGAGCAGTCAGAGAGGCCGAAAATGAAAAATATAATAAAAAATACAGAGATATAAATAGAAAAAAAGCATGTAAGAATCTATATATTGGGAAAATAGTTAAATATAGAGGTGGTGCATTCGGCATGGAATGGAAAGCTATAATTCTAGGAATAGGCGATACTATGATGACAATAAAAGATACAAGTAATGGGTATATTCAAGAAGTTCCGTGTGATGAAGTTTATTGACAAATTGTAAGTTCACTTCTCATTAGGTGTGAAACGATGAAAAAATCTCTCGTTTGTACTCTCCTAGTGGGAATGCATACACAATACGGGCATATAGGTGTGGATATGAGCTACGGTTATGTCTACAACGAGGGTTATAGCGATCGCAGTGGCTACGCTTATGTCGCCTTGAAGGTTCTATAAAATCATAAGGATAAAAAATTATGCAAACAACAAATCAAGAAAAATCGTTTAGACTTTTGGCAATATTTACGGGTATTTATGTGGGGGTGTTGGTATTAGTGCCTTCCATGTCATCGAAGTTTATCTCTATAGGTGATTTAGTTATTGTTGGCTCTACGTTGATATTTCCTATCACATTTATTTTCAATGATATTTTTACTGAGGTTTATGGCTACAAACGAACCAGACAGATTATATGGACTGGCTTTGCGATGCAGATTTTTGCTGCATTTTTTTATTGGATTATCGATATATGGCAAGCTCCCTCTTTTTGGACAAATCAAGAAGCCTACCATACGATTCTCGGTCAAGCACCACGGATCGTTTTGGCAAGCTTGAGTGCATTTTTTTTAGGGGAATTTGCTAATAGCTTCATAATGTCTAAAATGAAGTACCAACAAGACGGGGCGAAGGGCGTTAAACAAGCAAGCAGATTTGTACTTTCGACGATTGTCGGAGAATTTTTAGACAGTTTTATCTTTATGTTTGTAGCATTTTATGGTGTTATGCAAAATAGTGAGCTTATTAGCATTGTATTAACGATCTGGGCTGTAAAGGTTGGATATGAAGTGTTAATGCTTCCTATCAGTATGCGAATAGCGAATTGGGTTAAAAAAGCTGAAGGAATCGATCAAATCGATAATCCTAATGATACACACTACAGCCCATTTTCAATCAAATAGGAGAATAAAAGTGAAAAAATTAAAATACGATGTACATTTATCGGCTTTTGAAATATCGAGAGAATCGATAACTGCATTGGAAAAAATCGGATTTAGCAGAGATGAATTTACTAATAATACACGATGTGAAAGAACTGCCTATCACGCTACCTATAGAGGTACTAACTTAGTATCGCCTGATAATGTACTTTGGGATAATATTTGTGCAATTTTGCAATCGGACAGTGCCTTCATCGGTGCATTGGAAGAAGAGGAGATAGATGAAGATGAAATTATCTGCTTTCAGGCTAAACAATACAAAGAGATAGCTTTGCTTCCATCTTTTGAAACAAAACAGCCTGCACCCGACCAGTATAAAGCGTGTGATATTCATATCAACATTGATTTAGAAAAATCAGATGTCAATGCACTTAAGCATTTGGATATTTTAAATGTAGCTTCGTTTGATAAACCGATAGCGAATAAAATACATAGAATTTTTACGGTTACAACTGATACTTTGGATAATGGATATGAAGTGTTTGCTATCATCGGCAATCATCTTCAACAAACAGAAGGGCTAAGTGGTAAAATGAAATTTGAAAAAACGACACGACATTTCAGAAAACCT
>NZ_JBAQPS010000186.1:0-2322 GCF_049305995.1 Sulfuricurvum sp. | reverse complement strand
GAAAATAATTGTCAGATAATTATGGCAACTCATTCTCCAAATATTATTGCAAATACACCTTATAAATATATTAAAATTTTATTTGAAAAAGATGGCAAAATAATGACTAGGTCGCTTGATGCTTCACCTCTTGATAGAGACTTAAATACAATTGTTAAAACTATTATGGGAACTGATTATATTCCAAAATGGTTAGAAGATGCACATTTTGAGTATAGAAAACTTTGCGAAAATGGAGAAGAAGCTACAGAAGAAGCAAAAAAAGTCAAAGATAAAATTTTAGAGTATGAAAGTCCTAATAGTTCATTTTTTCAAGGTTTGGCTTTTGATATGGAATTAATGAAATGAAGCATATCGTAAAAACTGTGGAACCTGATTTTTTCAAAGATGATACAAAAGAATTAAGAGAAAAAATAAAAACAGCTCCAAAAAAATCTGAGGTTTGGGACAATGACTATAAAAATAAAAGAGTTTTAAAAGAGCATATCCTACAGAATGAGCAAAATTGGTTGTGTTGTTATTGTGAATCAAAAGTAACACTTAATGATTCTCATGTGGAACATATCAAGCCAAAAAGTTTGGATTATGACAATTTGAGTTTTGAGTACTCTAATTTGGCAGTATCTTGTGATGGTAAATGTCATACTGAGGTAAATAAGCCATTAACGTGTGGGCATAGAAAAGATGACCGTTTTGATGAAATGAAATTTCTAAATCCTACAATAACAGAGAATATTAGAGACTATTTTATCTATACAGAAAAAGGTCATATAGGTTCTAGCGCACAAGACGAAGAAAAATCAAAATATACACTTGAGCTACTGCAACTTAATACTTTTGGTAATAATTTACCAGAAGCTCGGTTGAAAGCATTGACTGAATTTAGAAATTCTGTTAACACTAATGTTAGAAATACCAAAAGTGATATAAAAGAAGTTGCAATAAAGTTGCTACACAAAGAAAATCTGGCATTTATCTCTTTTTTGAGATTTAAATATAAAAACTTATTACAAGGGGCAGCAGCATGAAAAGAGTTTACGGAGTAATCGGCATTAAAGCAAAAATGGCAAATTGGAATGCGGATTTTACGGGCAGACCGAAGAGTACGAGTAACGGTGATATTTTCGGGAGCGATAAAGCACTCAAATACCCGATGAAAAAGATGTGGGAAAATGAGGGTAAAAAAGTTCTTTTTATCAAAAGTTGGAAAGATGAAAAAGGCTCTATCGTTCCTCGTAAACTTGAAGATCGTTATGTTCTACTCTTTGGGGAAATCACAGATAAAACTCCTACGACAGAAGTGATGCAAAACCTTTTTAAAGCTACGGATGTTAAAAATTTCGGAGCTACTTTTGCTGAGAAAAAGCAAAATATCTCTATCACGGGAGCGGTACAATTCGGTCAAGGTTTTAACAAATTTGATGATACCAATATCGAAATCCAAGATATTTTATCCCCCTTTGCCGATTCCACAAAAGAGGATGCTAAACAATCTACTCTCGGTACTAAAATCACTGTCGATGAAGCGCACTATTTTTACGGATTCAGCATCAACCCTGCGAATTATAATGAGTATAAAACGCTCTTGGGAAATGATTTTGACGGTTATACGGAGGCGGATTATACTGAGTTTAAAAAAGTGGCGTTGGTGAGTGCCACATCGTATAGCACCAACTCTAAATTCGGATGTGAAAACGAGTTCGCGTTGTTCGTCGAGTGTAAAAATGATGAGTGTTATTTACCTGATTTGAGTGATTATGTGAAATTTGATAGTCAAGCTAGAAGTGTAGATTTAAGTGAAGTTGAAAAGCTTATAAAGGACAAATACGCAAAAGTCGAAGTGTTTTACAATCCGTTTAAATTAGAGGTTAAAACCTCTTTGAACCGATTTAACATCTTTACCCAAGAGTCTATCGCCTAATGAAAGCGATTAGTTTTAAGCTCAGCGGTAAAACGGCGTGTTTTCGTAAACCTGATGTCAATATTTACGCCTATTTTACCTATAATAATATCCATAAACCGTCACTATTGGGACTGTTGGGGGCGATTATAGGATTGGGCGGGTACACACAACTTCACGACGAAAACGAACGGTTGAAAAAAGAGAAAAAACCTCTGAACGAGGGGTATCCCAAATTTTACGAAAAACTTCTCCATCTTAAAATATCAATTACACCGCTTGCTCCAAACGGCTATTTTTCGAAAAAAATTCAAACGTTTAACAACTCCGTCGGGTATGCCAGTTTCGAGCAGGGTGGTAATTTGGTCGTCCGTGAACAGTGGCTGGAAAATCCGCAATGGCAGATTATGATTCTCGATGAC
>NZ_JBAQPS010000185.1:0-7351 GCF_049305995.1 Sulfuricurvum sp. | reverse complement strand
CCTTACTTCACTGTCTCAGCGAAGCTCTTCGGTGCTGAAAAGATGTTTACTGCACAATTTGATGGGTACGAAGGGGATGCGAATTCCTTTAAAACAAAAGGGGAAGCGGAAGCCGCTATTGAAGCAGCAAAGCTTGCCAAATATGCAACCGTCGAATCAGTTGAAAAGAAGGTTGTAAATTTTGGATCAAAAGCTCCATTTACGACAGTTGATTTTCAGGCAGCTGCATCGATTTCGTTATCGATTGCACCCGAAAAAGCAATGCAGCTCGCCCAAGGATTATTCGAAGCGGGGCTTATCACCTATCATCGTACCGATACGGTACGTCTAAGCGACGAATTCCTCCAAGAAGCGTCAGAGTTTGTTATTGGCTCTTTCGGCTCTGAGTACGTTCCAGAGAAGCCAAAAAAGCACACTTCGAAAAACAGCCAAGCAGATGCGCACGAAGCAATTCGTCCAACACACTTGCATCCAATTGACGAGATCGATGCGAAGATTAAAGAGTCAGCACTGTCGCAAGATCACGCGAAAATTTACGAGTTGATTTTCAAACGTGCCGTTGCATCAACGATGGCGGATGCGACATTTGATTGGACACAATACAAATTCGATATCGGCGGGTTACCATTTAAAGCGTCCGGATCAGTTCCAAAGTTTGCAGGGTGGATGGCTCTTTATACTGAAGATATTGAAGATGAGAAAGAAGTGGAACAAACACTTCCGGAATTATCAAGAGCAGAACCTTGTGAAAAGATATCCATTGACGTAGAATCTAAAATGACAAAAGCACCAGGACGATTCACTGAGGCCTCTCTTGTTAAACAACTCGAAAAGATGGGAATCGGGCGTCCATCTACATATGCCGCGATTGTTGGCCGCATTAAAACTGCCGGTTACGGTGAGATCGATAAGAAAAAGTTCAAAGCAACCGCTGCAGCGGAACGATTAATTGACTTCCTCAATAACAATGGACACTCATGGATCATTGATTATGGCACGACCGCCAAAATGGAGGAGTATCTCGATAAGGTAGCCGACGGCATCGATGGTGCAACTTGGCAAAAACTCGCCAGAACGACTCATGAAGAAATGGGCTTCTTCATTCCTGAAGCGAGAGAACCGCGCGAAGATCGAGTCCCAAGCGACAAGCAGATCGATATTGCCAAATCAATCTCTGAGAAAAAGGGAGTTAAATTGCCGGACTCTGTTTTACAGAGTGGGTTTGAAATGTCGAAATGGCTCGACAAAAACATGCCGAAACCGACGGATCCAGTGGGGAACTGCAAATGCGGGGGGACAGTCAAAGAGTGGGACAAATCATTTCAATGCCAAGGATGCAAGGCGACAATTTGGAAAGAATTTTTTGGTAAGAAAGTTACAAAAACGCAAGCGATCAATCTCCTTAATGGGAAAACCGTTTCGTTTTCTGGGTTACAAGGCAAGTCGGAAAAAAAGTTTGACGCAAAAGGGAAATTGACAAACGGGAAAATTGAATTGATTTTTGATAAAGGAGGGAAAAAATGATTGAGGTTACACAAGAAATGCGAGATACTGCATATCGGGAAGAGGGGATAATTCCCTATCTAAAAGACACAATAAAAAAAGTTAATGAGGACGAGTTTCGGCGAGCAGGGGCGGATCCTGTTGGTATCAGTGACAAAAAAAACACACCACTAACACCAACGGAGTCGGGCGGAGCCTTGCCGCCCGTTATTAATTGTCTCCATTTTCAACAAGGAACTGACTAGGCTTCATGTTGAATATCATTGTATTTGCAATGTTAAAAATAGCATCGATCGGGTTCTTAAGATCCTTTAGATCCTGAATAAAATAGTTGTAAATATTTTCAATACTTGAAATTTGCAAATCCATGTTACTAATCTCTTCGCGGTCATAAATATCAATCATATCAAGACAGGCTATGTCTAATAGTATTTCAGTTTCATTTTTGCTGAATAAGTTTTTTATTTTCGTGGAAATATTCTCTATTTCATTTGAGAGAGAAGCACCATTTTTCAATTCTGAAAAATATTCTCCAATCGGTTTTGGTTTGAGTCTGTACGAAATAAGATGTTGCTGCATAAAATGAACTCGAATCGCGGCAAAAAGAAGGTTTTTCTCTTGCGGATTTAGCGTGTTTATTTTCGCGGCAATCGCACTAATATTAGCTTTTTTCATGGGGTCAATGTTGGATTCATTTATGGCGTTAAGAATTTTATCAATGGGAAGTTGAGCCCCTTTTTTCGTTCTCCATTTCTGGCCGATTCCAAATATTACATAGTCGATCGATGCACCAAACGATTCGCACGCCTCAACTACAAAAGAGGGGGGTAGGGAACGTCTCGCTCTCCAACCGGAAGCATTGGCCGGTTTCAAATCGAACATCACGCACAACTGATATTCAGCGTGCACATTTGCAACTTCCATCAATCGGGCGAGCTGCTGCTCATATATTTCTAAATTCTCTTCATCCGAAGAGCCAAATTGCCGAGTTTTTCGTGCCATTTGTGTGTCCTTTAAATTGGAATTCTAATAAAGTATAAAAAACAGTAAAAATATAGAAAATTACAAAAATTATATAACAAAAAGTGTTAATTAAAAAAATGAATACAAATTACACAAAAGATATGTCAAAGAGATAACAATAATAATAAAAAGTATTGACATTTAATTAACTTTTCATTTATAATGATGCCAACTAAGTGAGAAGGGAATATTGATTAAATGAAAGAAACCATCACAAACTTTA
This sequence comes from Sulfuricurvum sp., assembly GCF_049305995.1. Lineage (GTDB taxonomy): Bacteria > Campylobacterota > Campylobacteria > Campylobacterales > Sulfurimonadaceae > Sulfuricurvum. The sequence continues at coordinate 4,602 of NZ_JBAQPS010000185.1, read as the reverse complement.
TAACGAAAGCCGTTGATTTGAATAGGTCGATCAAAGAGGGCATTGAGAATACTAATAATGTTGTAGAAAACGGGATGAGTGGGAGTGGAATTTTTGTGGAACAGCTGCACACAGCGAATAAAACCGCAAGCCTATCTACTTCTCTCATTGTAGTTCCAAAAAGAGATATTGTCGGGTCGCAAACAAAGAACAATAAAATGGCCGAATTTATGACTTCATTTCCGAATCGAGAAAATCAGATTTTTGGCTATAAGTGGTCTACAGGATTAGAGGTTAAAAACACTCTTGGTAAAAAAGAAGCAATTTATTTTGATGATTTTGCAATTTCAAAACGTTGGAACAATAATGCTTTGGATATGCCCGGAGGAACGGGAATATCCACTTATCTCACACCGGACGACATGACAAAAGCTATACTGGTTCTAGGTTCAATAGGCTCGGGAAAAACCGTTTTTTTGGAGCGTTTTTTACAGGCGGATTGGTATCACAATGCGATCGTCAATGATGAAAAAGGCGATTTTACTTCAAAATTATATAGTGAAGAGAACGGCGATATCATAATTAGTCTTTATGATGAGCGTGGGTGTGTCTGGGATATTTTTTACGACATGAGCAAAAGTGTGGCATTGGCCACTTCGTTCATTTCAAACTTTGCAACGCAAATGATTGGCAAGAGTTCGAATGATCCATTTTTTTTAAATGCAGCCATTAAAAAAATTACCGACATCACAATAATTTCCTATCGTACGGGGAAAACAACGTCCGAGCGTTTTTCAGTTTTTCAGAAAAAAATTGATGAATACGAAAAAGAAATTTCAGAAAACAATAATGGTACAGCTAGGTCAGTATTTGAATTGATGAAATTGGTATTAACTATATTCCAACAAAATCAGTACTTAATTGACTCTGGGGTTAAACCGTTTTCAATTCCTGACTTTTTTGAGAATGATCGTCGTGGGAGAAAAATATTTTTTTTGAAAAACGGTGGGAGTGATCAAAACGAAAATGCCTTTTTTGTTGGGATCCTTGGTGCTATTGTTCAATATCAAATGTCATTGCAAGATGGCAAAGACCTTCCAGATGAGAAGAAAAAATATACCCTCTATTTACTCGACGAATATCTTTCTATGGATATGGAGCAACGAACAAAAGAGCAGTTGCACCGAATGGTAAGAAGTAAGTTAGGTTGTGTAGTTTTTGGAGCACAATATTTAGATAAAGATAAAGTAAAAGATTTACAACTTATGGACAGCTCTCGCTTTGCTCTCGTCTTGTTCCGGATGGATGAAACAGAAACAATTGACCATGTTATCAAAGCAGGGAGAAAAACTGAGTACATCGATAAAACAAAGAACAGTTCAACTTCACTTTCCGAACAAAGTGGTCAATCAGCCGGGACAACACCGATGGGGGGGCTAAGCGCATTTGGAATGCAGATGAGCAGAAGTAAAACTTTCGGAGAAAGTGAAAATATTTCAAAAGATGAATTCCTTCGCGGCGAGTATATTCAGAGTTTGGATGATTTTTACCATATTTCTTTTTTCCCATCGAAGAAACTTATATATTTAGGGTACTCGGCAGATACATGCTTGCGAGTTAAATGTAAAAAATTTATTCCGCGAAATTATGATGCGTTTTACGACAAAATGTACAACATCGAGAATGATACCAATGTCGAAAACTTTGAAGCGGGAGGAGAGAAGGACGTTCACGATCAAGAAAAAATAATTTTCACCGGGTACATCGATTTCATAATGTCCGAGGATCGGGAAGATTTTTTAATCAATAAAAAATTCGACCAAAAAATTGTTGATGGCATTGAAAAAATTGTCAACTCAAAAATATATTATCCTGACGAGATCAAAGAGTTTCACAACAGATATAGTGATTTGGAACGAGACGATTTGTCGATTGAATTTTTCGCGATCGATGATGATCAGGAGCGTTTTGATTTCGCTAAAAATATGGGGTTCGAGAAAATAGGTCTAATTGCCGCATTCGCGCAACCGCACGAAGCAATATTTGCAGAAATTGAAAAAATATTAGGAGAAAATGATGCAAGTTGAAAATGATAAAAAATTACTATCAGCCGCATATTACGATGATGTAATTGAGTTAAAAAATAGTCTATGGCAGTATTCAGATGAGCCAATCGGGGCGATTGTTACTAATTCGTATGGTGATGTGGTGAACACATTTAACGCTATCAAAGTAGCTATCCTAAAGAGAAGATTTGCATTGTTCACATTGACAGCGGTTTTTCTCGCGGTGCTACCGTTCATCCCGGCAATTCTAACCGGCTTGATCGTGTTTAGTTTTATTATTGCTCTGCTGTTTGGGGCATCGCCTAGATTTTTTAAAATCTTTGGTCATGTCTTTTTTTATTTTTCGAGCACTACGACTATGTCGATATTCAGAGACAAAAACGTTTCGGAATTGCTCTCGAAGAATTTAATCGTGCAAGCTCAATTACACGAAATAGCCAACAAATACAACTTAAACCTCTCACAAGCAATTGAAGATAATTTGAGTGTTGGAGATTTTCTAAGTTTTGCGTTTGATCAACGAGCCAAAGAACAGAAAGAAGATACTGCTCATATATTTATGAAGCTATTTTATGCGACGGTTGGTTATGTCCTCGTTGGGGTAGCCGAAAATATAGCTATTCAATACCTCGATAGAATTGCAATTTATACAGTTCAAATTATCGGTTATGGTGTTGTTGCGTACTTGTTCTTTAATGCTTTTGAGGCAGTCGGGCCACTCTTGAAAAAACTTTACGAAAAGTTCGGTGAAGGATTTTTGAAATCAAGAGCAAAAAACATTTTTGAAACTGATATTCTTCGAAACGATATAAAAGTCAAAACTAACCAATACATCGATGTTGGTGGAATTATCGATCGCATGTCAGATAAGACTATTGATCTCTCTAAGATCGAGACTATTTGGCTCGCCAAACAATTGTCCGTTGTGCTTATTTGTCTATATATTATCGATTATCTTGGTCGAAAAGATTTTTCTATTTTTCTTGCACTGCCATTTTTCGCTACAGCGGCATATTTTGTGTTCGAAACTGTAAAAGTTTTCTCACCTCGAATCGGGATGAAGTTAATCAACGTCTCACTTAAATTTAAAATAGGTTCGGGTGTATTTGGCCTATTTAAAGCTATGTCGGTAGGTGAGTCTTTCAACTATGAGGATGTGTACCGAAGTTCAAACATAGCTGCAGATAGAATCAGTCGCGGTGACGTTAAGACAGAGCTTACACGCGAAGATGCCGACGAAGTATGGTTCGAGCTAAATTACGGGATCCCGAGAGAGTTTAAAATTCACTCGTATGAACGGTTCCTTGAATTACAAAAACATGTCTCCGGAGACGCAAAGTTCCAAGAAGCCTTTAGAAAAATAGAAACGATCGTGATTCCGTCATGACAAGTATTAATCTTGTGGATGAACTTTCCATGGTTGTTGGATGGATTAATAATATTTGTAATTTCAAAGCGGAGGAGCATGATGATTTTGTCATGCTCCCGCTGAGCGAAACTACCATGGCAAGAGCAAAAAACATCGCAAAAAATTATCCCCTCGATGAAAATCAATTGAAATATTTTCACAAAGTACATGATGAGCTTATCACAGAAGTTCAACCAAGCTATGTTTTTTTTGAAGATGATAATTTCTTCACTACTGAATATTATAAACTTGTAACCCTTGCAAGCTTTAAATATGGGTTTTACAAAAAAGGTGATGGTGTAACCATCATCAGATAACTTAATTTAGAGAGAATAAAAATGATATGCGAGTTAAAAGAATGTGTAAAATATAAAGATTGTTCGATGGGAAATTTTTATATTAAACCAAAGAATTGTGGGTTGCGACGTGAGTATCTTTCAACGTTGAAATTCAGGTCTAAAAATATGATAAAAAAAGAGGTTAAATGTTAACGATTTCAATTCTTTCGGATCTGCATCTCGATTTTTATTTTAAGTCGTTCAATCAAACCAAAGAAGATGTAAAAAAGTTCTTTGATCCGATTTTTACTCCCTCAGATGTTCTCATCATTGCGGGTGATCTGGGACATTATAATACAGAAAATGCAAAGATAATTGAATTTTTACGTGAACTGTATTTCAAGCATATTGTCTGTGTACTAGGCAATCATGATTACTATCTTATCAACCGGATCGCTATGGATGATTATGATATGAACAGTTATAACCGGGTGCATGAGATGAGAAAGATGCTTAACTCTATCGATGGGGTGTATTGCTTAGATGGTACTGTTGTAGAGATTGATGGCGTGCGCTTTGGCGGTTGTGATTCCTGGTATGATGGACAGTATTTACTTCACAACCTCAATCCACATTTCGTTACCAATATGGATGATGTCAGGACACTATGGAAATATGCCATGAACGATGCGGCATATATGCCAAATCTAAAACTATTCGATGAAATTTGGGAAATAGAGAAACGGGTGTCCACCTACATTTAGGTTTTTTGTCACATGCGTTTTAAAGTTTGCTTAAATTCGTTCTACAAGCCTCTACAAATCATTTTAAATATTTTTAGCTCTTTCTTGACACTATGTATCTAAATGGA
>NZ_JBAQPS010000184.1:0-5957 GCF_049305995.1 Sulfuricurvum sp. | reverse complement strand
ATTTGTATAATCCGTGCGGACTTTATAGTCGTTTAGGGACGACGTTAGCCAACTTCGATGAGAGCATCGTCTCTAAACTCGACGGACTGAACTTTCACGCCCTCTGTGAACAAAACGTCGATGCACTGGAGGGGGTACTCGAAGCGTTTGAAGCCAAATTCGGCTCTTACATCGACGGGATGAACTATGTTAATTTCGGAGGAGGGCACCATATCACCCGTGTGGATTATGATGTGGATCGCTTGATCGAGGTTATCCGAGCATTCAAAGCGCGACACAACAACATTACTGTCTATCTCGAACCGGGTGAAGCGATAGGATGGCAAACAGGGCCTTTAGTTGCATCAATACTCGATATCGTTCATAACGGGATGGATATTGCCATCTTAGACAGTTCAGCGGAAGCTCATATGCCTGATACCCTTGCGATGCCGTACCGAGCGATGATTCGAGGTTCAGGCGAAGCAGGAGAAAAAGCTCATACTTACCGCTTAGGGGGCAATACATGCCTAGCCGGAGATATTATGGGTGATTATTCGTTTGACGAACCGCTCAAAGTGGGGGATAAAATTATTTTTGAAGATCAAATTCATTATACATTTGTGAAAAATACGACTTTCAACGGGATCAAGCTCCCCTCCATTGCTATCTATACGAAAGAGGGAGAACTAAAAATCGTTCATGAATTCGGATACGAAGATTATCGCAACCGTCTTTCTTAGACGATTTCATCTCGTAACATTTTAATAATTTCTTGTTGTCTTCGGGCAATATACTTACTGAGATAAAATTCTTGTTGTCTTGTTGGGTTCATTTTAAAATGATATTTTTTCCCTTCTTCATAGGAGGAGGTAAATACAAAATACCCTTTGATTCCATGTGTTTCACCTATGATTTCGGTAGGGAAATAGAGTGTGGCTTCTATACTATTACCAAGGGTATAGTTGTGTTTACTCGTGGTTGCCACACCTCCCAGTGAGATATCAAATATATTTAATTTTAGATGTACAGCATTATGAATTACTTCTAACACAAAAGGTTTAGGTGGATGAACACGTACGCTTGTACGTTGAAAAAAAGAAGTTTCAAGCTTTTTAAAGTCATATAACTCTAAATACCGTTCACCTTTCATATATTTAGGTGTGACTGATGCATAAATATTATAAGGTAAATATTCATTTTTTAGGAGATGAATTCCATTTTGTAAGACTGCTGCTGTATTTTGAATCGGGTGTGCTTTGATTAAAACACCTTGTCTATTCGACTCAATAACTTGCGCTTCATACTGTATCGGTACACCGCAATATGTGTTATAGAGGGTAATGTCTTTGTTTTTGTGTCGTAATATTTCGAGTGAAGCAATAACGCTGTGTTGAAAAAGAAAATGAGATTTATCTTTATTGTTTTGATCTGTAATATTAGTAATAAAGTATTCGATTGCATTAGCAAACGGAATTATTTTTTCCCATCCACCACTGACTCCATAAAATGATTTAATATAAAGATTCAGAATAATATGAAAGGTATTATTTAAAAATTGTTCGGTTTGCTGAGTGTTAGGAAACAAATTATTAATTTCATTCGTCACGTCATACATATAACCGCCATTTTCTATGAATAACGCATCAAAAAGAGGATTGATTATAGATTGAAATTTGTCAGCTAAAACATGTTCACATTCTATATCTCGATATGCTTTCCATGCGGCTTTCATAAATATAGGATGAAATAAATCAAGATTAAAATCAGGGTGTGTAATATCTCTAAATATGGTTACAGCTTCGTCGTATAACATAGGTGCCTTTCATCTAAAAAAGTAAGTGCTGCTATAATAGCATTATTATAGCTTAATATTGACGCTTTATTTTGATAGGCAATGTTAAATGCTGTACCGTGATCAACGGAAGTTCGGATGATTGGAAGTCCTAAAGAAACATTGATTCCTTCATCAAAATAAAGTGCTTTAAGTGGAGCAAGCCCCTGATCGTGATACATTGCAACTATCGTTTTATAATATTCTCGATTACGAGGAGTAAAAGCGACATCCGGAACCAGTGGCCCTTCAAAAATATTTTTGCCGATTTGTTGATTTGTCTGTTGTATAGCTTTGGCGATAATCGTCTCCTCATTTCCTAAAACACCGTGATCTCCTGCATGTGGGTTAAGCCCAAGTACTCCGATTGGAAAACGATTGACACTTTTATGCAGTAAGAGTAAAAAATCGGTAATTTTTTCAATATGTATAGCATCAGCAACTTTCCGAAGGGGAATATGTTCAGTGTATAATGCAACATAAAGCTGATCACATCCTAGCATCATTATTGCGTCCTGCTTGAATAAATGACGTAATAAATCCGTATGCCCTACGAAGGGAATACCTGCCATCATCCATGCCTCTTTATGGATGGGAAGAGTAACAATCGCATCAACACTTTTGGATTTAGCAAGCTCTACAGCAGTGACAAAAGAGTCATAACTGTAACGTCCGCTTGAAGCTGATACTATACCCTTTTCGATTGTAAATTCTCCCGAGACTTTAACTAGATGAAAATCATTAGGAATTTGTGTGTTTAATAAGCTTGCTGCTTGTTGTGCCATTGCGTAGTTAATACAATAAAGCGGATTACAAAGCTTTTTGATTTGATTATGTGCCTTTAGAATTATTTCAAAGCCAATACCATTAAGGTCACCAACACTAATAGCGATAGTTTTCAACGCTGACATAATACTTTCATGTCCGATACAGCAGTTTGCAATCCAGTAAAGATTGAGCGAGCAATGATACTTTGCCCTATATTCAGTTCTTCAATCGTATCAATTTGAACAATAGGCGTCACATTTTGATAATTAAGCCCATGACCGGCGGCTACTTTTAATCCGAATATACGTGCTTTATTGGCAGCATTAACAATATCTTCATAGGATTGATTTAATCGTGAATTGAGATCCTTACGACTTAGTTTAAGGGAATCAATTGCATGATGCGAGTGAGAAAGGGAAGAATATCGCATTGCATATACATTGGCATAAGTTCCCGTATGAAGTTCAACCCATTGAGCCCCAAGTTTGCACGAGATATCTACTGCTTCATCAGTGGGATCGATAAAGAGAGATACTTCTATCTCATTCTCTGTGAGCTTTTTGATAGTGTTTAATATTATTTCATATTGCGCACATACATCAAGCCCGCCTTCCGTTGTTACTTCTTCTCTTTTTTCAGGAACCAATGTTACACGATGTGGGCGTAGAGTAGATACGATATCGATAATTTCAGGATTGATAGAACACTCTAAATTTACAGGTAGAACAGAATTTTCGATAATGCGGCGTACATCTTCATCATGAATGTGGCGACGATCTTCACGTAAATGAATAGTAATTTGATCAGCACCGCTTTGAGCACAAATCGCAAGTGCCATAAGTGGATCCGGATCATTGATTTTACGAGCTTCTCTCAAAACAGCAATATGATCAATATTGACACCAAGTGACATTTTAGGCTTAACCGTGTGCATAAAAACTCCTACGTTTTGTGAATTTATTTAAAGTTGATATTGTAAGAGGAACTACCTAGAGTAAAAAGCTATATTTCATGGGTACTTTGATAGCATCTATCGTATATGTACCACCTAAAAAAAGAGCTGAGGCAAGAATTCCTTGTTCCAAAAGCATATCGGAACCATCTTTATACGGTAAAGCAGTTCGTTTTACTTCACGTAAAAATGGGGTTTCTTTACCATAAATAACATCGATGACCCCTTTTGTATGTGTTAATAGGTCATTGAGTAATAATTGCGGGATAGGAAGCTCATTATCTGATAGTCCTGCTGAAGTTGTATTTATGATAAGATCATACGAATCGACAGTAAAATTATCCCATGTATAAGTAGGAAATGCTTCATGGATAAAATATGCTAAACGTCCCGAAGAACGATTGAGAATAGTCGCGGTAATTCCCCCATCTCTAAGTGCTATAGAAAGGGCACGTGCAGTACCGCCTGCTCCTAAAATGAGAGCATTTTTAATAGTTCCAAACGATTGAATAGCACTCATAAATCCGTCTGCATCTGTGTTATATCCGATAAGTCGGCCATTTTCAAGAACAAGTGTATTGACTGCTTGAATCTTTTTAGCAATCCCACGTACTTCGTCGCACAGTGCGTATGCTATCTCTTTATGGGGTACGGTGACATTTGCGCCACTAAGCCCTTTTGCAAAAAAAAGTTCACGCAGTCTGTTTCCATCACTTAGCTGAGTGCGTGTATAGCATCCCCTGAACCCGAGAGTTTTGAAAACTGTATTGTGCATAAGCGGCGAACGGGAATGGGAGATCGGATCACCGAATATAGAATAGAGGTTCATGATGGATCAATAAGGTCATCTAAAGTGCTCATAAGAGCACCGAGTTTATTAGTTACTTCGAGGTATTCGAGCTCATTTTGAGAATCGGCGACGATTCCAGCACCTGCTTGTAAAATCACTTCATTGGGTTTGATTAAAGCAGTACGGATCGTAATAGCACTGTCCATATTTCCATCAAAACCGAAATAGCCGATAGTTCCGCTATAAAAGCCCCGTTTGATCCCTTCATATTCTGCAATTAGTTCCATTGCCCGAATTTTTGGTGCACCTGTCATTGTTCCTGCTGTAAAAACGGCAGCAAGGAGGTCAAACATATCTTTATTTTCCTGGATTTGGGCATGAACATCAGATACGATATGCATTACGTGCGAATAACGTTCTACATGCATCATTTCTTCTACATGAACGGTTCCTGTTTTAGCAACCCGTCCGACATCGTTACGACCTAAATCGATCAGCATCAAATGTTCAGCCAACTCTTTGGGATCAGAGAGAAGCTCTTCTTCGAGTTCTAGATCACGTTGGGCAGTTTCACCACGTTTACGGGTTCCTGCAATCGGTCGTAGTAAAATATCGCCATCACTTAAACGTACCATCACTTCGGGTGAACTTCCGACAATGCTAAAATTTTCATATTCCATCAAATACATATAAGGCGAGGGGTTTTTAAGGCGTAAAACACGGTAAAAGCTAAAAGAATCAACTTGTGCATGACGTATGTAACGGTTGGTCATCAAGATTTGGAAAACATCACCACTCTTAATCATCTCTTTTGATTTATCAACCATTGAAAAAAAGTGTTCTTTAGAAAAGATAAATGTTCCCCCTTGATCTTCACGAATCGCTTGAAGCGGAGTATAGTGATAGGGAGATTTTAGTAGTGTTTCGATCTCATCAAATTTATCAATCATTTCTTTAACACAGCTAAGCATCGTGATCGTTGCATTTTTATGCGAGACGATGAGTGCAAGTTTTGGAAGGATTAAATCCATATCAGGGATATACGTCTGATCGATTAAATCACGCATGGATTCTTCAAGTATTGGCTCAAATACTTGAACCATATCGTATCCTATATAACCGATAAAACCGTCGATATATCCAATACCCAAAGCACGAGCCTCTTCACGATAGCTCTTTTTGTCTAGGGATTGATAATAATTTTTCAAAAATGCAAAGGGAGAGATTTCAAGAGCATGTTCCTTACCCACACTATCGCGATAGAGGGTTGTTTTATTACTATAGGTAAGACGTTCACGTGCACCGATAATAATAATGGTGTAGTTACCATTACTATTTCCGGCACTTTCAAGCAAAAAACTGACTTCACAAGTAAAAAAGCTTTTAGCCTTTTCATAAATGGCAATTGGGGCGAATTGATCGAGAGAAATATGGCGTGAAGTAATCACTTTATCCCTTTGTAATATAGGCGCCGGATTCGATGTTCCGTTTGACGTTTCCAAGAACATCACGAGCCGCTTTTTCACCTTGAAATGGTCCTATCATTATTTTTGTCATTGCTCCATTCGGTATCGTAGTGTATTTTAATCCACTGGCATTAATACGATCAAAAAAAGCTTGATCAGGTTGTTTAC
>NZ_JBAQPS010000183.1:0-14924 GCF_049305995.1 Sulfuricurvum sp. | reverse complement strand
TAAGCGGGAAGCCAACTCCAAGATGAACTCTCCCTGAAGTTCCCTTGAAGACTACAAGGTTAATAGGCTAGGTGTGTAAGAGAAGTAATTCTTTCAGCTGACTAGTACTAATAGAACGTTCGTCTTTTTTATATATGATTTGCGATACACCGCCTTATTAAGCATAAGGGTGAAATGCGAATGTAGTTACGTGTCTGACGACTTAACAATGAAAATTAAGTGACAAAAACACTTAGAATCAATCACACCGCAGGTGTTATTGATTCTGAGTGTTCAGGTGGCTATAGAGAGGGGGAAACGCCCGGTCCCATTCCGAACCCGGAAGCTAAGACCCTCTTCGCTCATAATACTGCATCTTTCAGGTGTGGAAACGTAGGTCGCCGCCTGGCCTCAGATTCTTCTTCTTTTTAATTACATAATCCCCTTCTTTTAATAAACTCGCCAATTCAAGTAGTAAGTGCAACACACAGTTAAGCTACGCCCATTCAACCCTCAAGTGCAACAACGTTATTTTTATGGCGCAATTATTTTTTTATATCACAAAAATGTCACTTTATGTGTTACATATTTACACATTGTGACAATAAAGTAATATCTTTAGATCCTTAATTAAATACCATATATTTCGATTAATATGATATTTATTGATACTTAATCGCTATTTTGACGTTTTATTAAGCATAACTAAATGAAATAAGACGTCATATTATAATTATGATTTCAATTATAAGAAAAACATATAGTGTGATATTTTCGTGTTAAGTTACGATTAATTTTAACGCTCCTATAATGGTGGGGTAAGGGAATCGTTTATCGGTTCAAAATATAAACTTATCGAGGAGAGTTAATGAAACGTTCAATCAAAATCGCGGTAGCTGCTGCTGTCGCTCTTAGTGCTACATCTGCATTCGCAACTAATGGAGATCATTTGATCGGTATGGGTGCCAAAGCACGCGGTATGGGTGGTGTTGGTATCGGTATGAGCCATGGGGCAGAATCAGCATTATCAAATCCTGCGTTAATCACAAGTGTTAAAGGGACAGAAGTTTCATTTGGTGGTACTATTTTTATGCCAGACGTACAGACAACTACTTCAGAAGGTTATAAAGCAAGCGATGCCGATTTGTCTGTTATTCCTGAAGTAGCTATTGCTCAAAATTCAGGAAATGGGTTTTCTTGGGGTGTTGGTATGTATGGTACAGCAGGGATGGGGGTTGACTATAGATCAGAAACCAGTGGTACATTTAACAACTATAGAATGGTAACAAATTTACAGTTGATGCAATTTGCTGTTCCCTTGGCATACAAATCAAATGGAGTGAGTGTTGGTATTGCACCCGTTCTTCAATATGGCTCATTAGATATTAATTATCGTACACCTGCTGGTGTCGATAGTACAACTCAAGGTGTAGCACAAGATTTTGGATTTGGGTATAACATTGGTACTGCTTATGAAATGGGTAGTTTGACACTTGGTTTATCGTATAAATCTGCAATTGATATGATGTATAAAGGACAATTATCAAAAGCTACTGTTCAATTTGGTATGAATAATGGTTTAGGTTTAGCTGATAATCTTGAACAGCCGGCTGAAATGGGTATTGGGGCTTCTTTTACAGAACAAGGACATACATTCGCAGTTGATTACAAACGTATTAAATGGGCAGATGCAAAAGGATATAAGGAATTTGGTTGGGATGATCAAGATGTAATTATAGTTGGTTACCAATATGCGCAAGATAACTGGGCATTGCGTGCTGGTTATAATCATGCGAAAAGTCCAATTAAAGAGCAAACAGGGACTGATGCAGCTCAAAAAAATCTATTTAACTTACTAGGCTTCCCTGGTATTGTTGAGGATCATTATACGGTGGGTGGAAGTTACGCATTTAGTAAAATGACTTCATTGGATTTGGCATATGTGTATGCTGATGAGACTACTGAAACTTTTACAGCTACTGGCATGACAGGTGATAATAAAGTATCAACTAAACATAGTCAAGATGCTGTAAGTATGCAACTTAACTTCAACTTCTAAGAAGTCCACTTTTTCTCTCCCCTCGGGAGAGATTCACAATCCCTTTACTTTTACCAACGATAATTAGAGTTCAAGAGGTATGAATTGTCATTATCGTTTTTTTGATGTTTTTGTGATAAAATAGCCCTTAACATTCGTAAGGGTACATAAAACTCAAAAGCGATTATACGGAGGAGAATCTTATGCTTAACAGACTATTACTAGGTGCAGCAGCACTATCACTGGCTGCTTCAATGGCGTTTGGTGCCCAAGGGGCAAAATTTTATATCGGCGATGGCGATAAAGAGAAAGTCTATATGGATATGGTCAACAATAAGATCACTACTATTGGTTTTGTTCTCTCTGATCCGCATGAGCGTATCAATGATGCGTATAAAACGAAATACGGCGGGACAAATCTCGATAATCTCGGATTTTTCTCAATTACGAACGATAAAGCAGTTGGACCGTTGCTTTTGAAAGAGCCGGCATTGGGTGGTTTTTCGCCGTTTAACTTGCACATTTTTAAAAAACAGGGTGAAGATAAAACCTATGTGGGGCATGTTAGCCCTGAAACGATGTTGGATATCGTCGGTGTTAAAGATGCCGAAGTCCGCAAACAATTTATTGCATCGTTCCCTGAGCTTGATAAAATGGTAGAAAAAGAGATCGGAAGCAAAACGCAAACGGTTGAATACAAAGCATTGCCGGCTAAGCCGATGATGACGTTTGAAGTTTCGTTTGAGCGCGGCGCGAGTTTGGATGCGTTCATCAGTGATTTCCAAGGGAAATTCGAAGAAAAATTTGAAGCAAACAAATACATCATTGCAGGGTACAAAGATATTAAAGGTTCTATGACCGACAACAATATCGAATTTGGCCGTTACGATGCGTATTGGGTTTATTCATTGTGTCACTTTAAATTCTCAGAAGGGATTTTTAATCAAGGTCGTCCGGATGCAGGAGCGTTTGCACCGTGTTCAATGTACATGTATGTTGAAAAAGGATCTAACAAGCTGATCGTAGGTATGCCACGTTTGGAAAACTGGATTGCCGTTATGGGAATCAATGATCCGAAAATGGTTGATTCGATTCACGTACTTGATAAAGAGATCGTTGGTATCATGACAGAACTTGGAGCTAAAGAGCTATGAAAAAATTCTATACACTAATCATGAGTGCACTTGTTATCGGGTTTTGCGGGTGTGCCGGAACTTCTCCAGAAGCCGAAGCGGGTGTAAAAGTTGAAAAAGTTGTTGCAACGTATAAAATCGCATCGTACGCAACCGTAGATGAGGCAAAAGCAAAACTCTCTGCTAGTGGTTTTGATGTAGTTGGAACCTATAAAAGTGATGCGGGAACATCGGTGCTTTATACCAATGCAGCGATGAAAGCGATGGCCAATAAGCCATCTCGTGGACTTGCGGCAGTAGGACGTATTTTGGTGGATGATGAACGCAAACAAATCAGTATTGCTAATCCGGTTTATTTCGGAAAAGCGTTTATGCAGCGTGAGTATTCTCATGCAACAGCATCGGCATCTCTTGCATCTCTTGAAAAAGGATTCGGTCCTTTGAAAGATTCTGCGGATAAATGGGAATTTGATGGTTTGGCGAGTTATCACTTCATGGTGGGAATGCCGTATTATGAAGATATGAGCGTTGTTGGTGAAGGCTCAACGGCTGATTTGGTTGCAAAAGCTCAAGCAGCAAAAGGGACAACTGCTGTTGTAAAATTGGGTGACGATCGCTATGTCGCTTTTGTGAGTTTGGATCGCCGTACAAACGGATTTGTGAAAAAGATCGGAACCCAAAATGGACAGTTGCTTCCATGGGCAGTATTGATCGAAGGTGGACAAGCAAAAGCTCTTAGCGCGAAATATTTTATCGCTATTAGCTATCCGTTGCTTACGATGAGTGAATTTATGACGATTGCAACCGTACCGGGTGCAGTTGAAGCTGATTTGAAGAAAATCTTTAAATAAATACTTCGTCATCCTCGGACTTGATCCGGGGATCCAGCTAGATTCCCGCCTTCGCGGGAATGACATCACACCCTAAACTTCACCGCTTTTAGCATATTCTCCACGATTTCACGATAATAACTTTTCAATTCATCGCTTCCTAAAACAACGGGCGGTTCACCATTATCAGAACCTTCACGAATATCCATATTGAGAGGAATTTGCCCCAATAACGGGATGTTATAACGGCTCGCTAACCGCTCTCCGCCGCCGCTACCGAAAATATCGTAACGCGTTCCGGTATCGGGGGCGATAAAGTAACTCATATTTTCTACTAACCCTGCCATCGGTACATGGATGTCTTGGAACATTCGGATAGCACGACTGACGTCATCACTTGCTATTAGTTGCGGTGTTGTAACGATTACCCCTGCGGTGATAGGGAGCTCTTGAGCCATAGTGAGCTGGATATCACCGGTTCCGGGAGGCATATCGATAACGAGGAAATCAAGCTCTCCCCACTCTACGTCTTCGAGAAATTGGATGAGTGCGGAGACAGCAACGGATGAGCGCCAGACTAGCGGCGTATCGGAGGTTGGAGTGGTGAGGGCAACGCTCATAATTTTAAGTCCGTAGTTTTCACTTGGGATTATTTTATTATCATCACTCCATCGGATTTTTTCCAAATCGGTGTTGGTGAGACGGGGAACGTTAGGTCCGTAAACATCGGCATCCAAAATCCCGACTTTGTACCCTTTTTGAGCTAATGCGATAGCGAGGTTTACGCTCACGGTACTTTTGCCCACTCCCCCTTTTCCGCTGGTAACGGCAATAACATTCGCAGCATAGGGTGCTCGGTTGTTTGGATTGGTGCTATTGCCGTAATTGGTATCTTTTTGCACTTGGGCTTTTTTAGTGATATTAAGAGTAGTAAACTCTCCAGCAAATGAGGATTCAATAGCAGATTTAACAGTAAGGTAAGAATCATCACTGACAGTGAGGAGTTCGATTTTGGCACTACCATCGAAAACTTTTACTTCAGATATTAGTTTCAGTTCACCGAGTGTTCGGCTAAGTCCCGGATACGGGAGGGCGTTGAGGGCATCGGATAATTCTTTAGTGTTCATACGGATTTCCTCTCGCTTCACGTGCCAATAGAGCTTTTGTCCCGCTAGCTTTTTGAGCAAGCTTTGACAAGGGAGCACGTGATGAAGGGTATTCAAGGCTTAGACGATGGCAGGTATTAATACGTTCATCGATCAAAGCATTAAGTGATATGATAACCTTTTGAAGGGTTCCACTTTCGTTAGATTTATTGAGTAAATCTTTGATCAGCATTTCACGTGAATGCATTTGAAGTTCTAGCCCATTCGTATGCGCTATGGTAATTAAATCACTTGCGCTGAGATAAAGCCCTGAAAAAAAAGTGTTTAAGAAATGATTTTCGAGAGTTATAAACTGGCTACGCTCTTCAAAACGACGTTTTTTCATTTTCTCTCTCCTAGATTAGCACGTGCTGCTTTCATAACATCAGGATCTGTATCGTTTAATAATATAGATACGATTTCTTTTGGAGCGGCACGATTTTCAGCAAGGCGCATACGAACCATTTTATCATTATCATCGACTAATACTTTGAGAAGTTTAGTAGGAGTATTGGGATTGCCGGATAGTCCGTCACGAACAATTTTTTCATCGTTAAAGAATTTTTCTAGTACATCTGGTGGGGTTGTAGGGTTGGCGGCAACGAGCGCGCGTACCAAATTGATTGAATCGTTTGAGAGATGTCGAAGTACTTCTATCGGAGTATGAGGATTTTTAGCTACTGCCCAACGTGCTCCCATATCGATTGGATTGTTAGCAATATCGATAAGAAGCTCTACCATAATAGGGCTATATTCACGTTCACGTTCATATACTGACGTACGTAGGGATAGATTCATGGCTACCTGTCCTACAATCAATTTATCGGTTTTAAAGGTATCGTAGATGAGTTTTACATTATCAATCGAAAGAGTTTTATCTTCGAGAAGTTCGAGAAGAGTAGTTATGTCTAATGCGCTAATAGCATTTTCAAGAGTATTCGAAGTCATTCTTGTATCCTTATATAGTTTTGTGATAAAAATTAGTGCCATACTATCAAAAAGTGATTAAAATGAAAGTATTAATTATAGTATATAAGGGTAAAAAAAGGGATATAGATAAGGTTCGATTTTAACCGCCTATGAATTGTATTTTGCTATGGAATTGTGATAACAATGTAACAAATTGTAATCTTTGGCTGTATTAAAAAAAGTAATTTACCGTTTATTAAGAGTCTCAACCCTATAATGAGAACGGTAATTCCGTAAATTAATACACCAGTATGGTGTGTATATTCAAATGAAGAAGGAGCACGGATGAACAGATTGCTAAAAACACTATGTGTTGCGGCATCACTGTCAGCTTCCACTGTATTGATGGCTGCTGATGGATATAAGGATAATGGTATCCTTATATCTGCCGAAGAAGCGGTCAAGCTGATTGGTAATCCAAAAGTGATGTTCGTATCGGGTGATAACGAAGATATTTATAAACTTGGTCACATTAAAGGTTCGGTTGAGATGTACGCTCACCACCTTCACCACTCAGAGCTTGATGGTGAGATGCATTGTGCACCGTTGTATCGCTGTATCGATGATGCCGAACAAACCATCGGTAAAAAAGGGATTAGTAACGATATGATGGTCATCGCGTATGATGATTTTAAAGGACCGAATGCGACCGGTGTGTATTCGTTTTTTGACAGTTATGGTCATAAAAATGTAAAAGTACTTAATGGCGGACGTGCGGCAATGATGGCAGCCGATCCGGCTCAAAAAGAGTACGATGTGCTCAATAAAGAGCTAAAAGCAGCGACAAAAGCTGCAAAAGAGGCTAAAGAAGCATTGAAAAAAGAGGGTGCGGATAAAGCGGTGCTGGATGCAGCCATTGCTAAAGCACAAGCAGATAGCAAAACCTTGAAAGATAAAATGGCTGAAGTTGAAAAACGTCTCCTTGTCGTCAAAGGGGATGAAGTTGTAACACCTAAAAAATATAAAATTGATTCTAAAAAAATCAAATGGAATGTCATTGCGGGTAAAGAAGAAGTAAAACATGCGATGGAAGATATTCTTAAAAACGGTAAAAAATCCAAATACGTGATTATCGATTCTCGTGGTATCGCTGAGATTGTCGGTGAACGTAAGATGGATAATGTTGCACGTGGGGGGCATATTCCGGGTGCAACATTGATCGAATGGTCACAAATCTCCGATGCCGATAAAAAACTCTCTTTCCGCTCAGCGGCAGAGCTCCAAAAAGTGTATGACCAATATGGTATTACACCGGACAAAACGGTCTATGCATACTGTCATGTAGGTGCTGGCCGTAGTTCGGAGCATATTACGGCGCTTCAACTATTGGGTTACAAAAACGTTAAAGTTTTCACTGGAAGCTGGGATGTTTGGGGTAACGATATGAACCTTCCGATTAAACGATAAGGCTATAAACTATGACAAAAGTAATGAATAATCAACGCCGTGATTTCCTTAAAGTATCGGGGATGACGGCTGCGTTAGTGGCATCACAAGGCTCACTTTTCGCAAAAACGAATGTAATGTCGGTTGAAAACGGTAAAAGTAATTACCCAAATACTAACTATACTGAAGAGATGTATCGTAACGAATTTTCGTTCGTATACGGTAAAAAAGAGGAACACGGTTTTGCGTATCACTGTGTAAACTGTCAAGGTAACTGTGCGTGGGAAGTTTGGTCAAATAACGGTGTTGTAACCCGTGAAAATCAATCGGCTCGTTATCCGGTGATTAACGCTAAAATCCCTGACTTTAACCCACGTGGATGTAATAAAGGGGTTCAGCACTCTCAAGTAATGTACCAAAAAGACCGTATCCTCTATCCGATGAAACGTGTCGGCGAGCGTGGTGAGGGTAAATGGAAGCGTATCAGCTGGGATGAAGCAGCAGAAAGTATCTGCCAAGAGATTTTTAACTGTATGACAGACCCACAACGCGGTCCGGATAAGCTTATGGTTCATGCGGGAACCGGTCTTTTGACCGAAGGTCGCCGTGGTGCACCATTGCGTTTCTCGACTCAGCTCGGTGCAATCCGTATTTACCCATCATCATACCTTGGAGATATGTTCTCAGGTGCGGCAATCGCGTACGGTGAAGGTAACCTCGGTTGTACCTGGGATTTCATGTATACCGTCGATACTGCGGTTATGTGGGGTGGTAATCCGTCAGTCTCTCGTATTCCAGACGCTCACTTTGTTTGGGAAGGGAAATACAACGGGGCAAAAATCATCACGATTACCCCTGAGTTTAATGCGACGGCTAAATCATCCGATCTTTGGATTCCAATCAAAGCAGGTTCGGATAATATCCTCGCAATGGGTGTTATCAACGTTATTTTGAATGAAAAACTCTATAAACCTGAGTTTATGAAAACGTTGACCGATCTTCCATTTTTGGTCGACGTGAAAACGCAGAAGTTCATCCGCCGCTCAGACATGGAACATGCCTCGAATGATGAAGATCATCACAAGTTTACCGAAGAGTTTTATTGTATGAATAAAGCGACAGGTAAGATTGCTTTGATGCCTGGTACTGAGGGAAGCAGTGAAAAATCACTCAGACTTGATGATCACGGAATTGTCCCAGAACTCGAAGGATCATGGACAATTACCGATATGCACGGTCACAAACGTGAAGTGACTACAGCATTTGAAATGCTTAAAAAATCAGCGGCGAAATTTAGCCCTGAATCGATCCAAGAGATAACCGGTGTTCATCCGGAGACAACACGTCAATTGGCTCGTGATATTGCAATCCCTAAAGTGGTTGAAATCACTACTGGGTTCTCTCTCAATAAATATTTTAATGGAGTTATGACCATTTGGAATATTTCATCAATTTGTGGATTGACCGGACGTATGGGACCATACGGTGGTATCAATACGGAGAATGAATTTACTTTGTCCGGACTCGGTGAGCTCTCAGGGTTTAGCGGAAAATACAACGCCCGTTTCGGATCAGGTTTCGTCGGTGAATTCGTATTCGGTGACGGTCTTAAAACATTCGATCAATACTTTGGTGACGAAGACGTTAAACGTGCACAAAACGGCATGTCCAAAAAAGAGTATATGGCAGTATTGTCAGAATTGCTCAAAGAGGGTGAAAACAACAAGAAAAATCTTGATTCAAAACACGGCAATAAAAACAAACCGTGGTGGCAGCCCGATTGTGCTCTCATCGTAGCGGACTCTAAATTCCGTCGTAATAAAGGGAATGAGTACCGTAAAGCATTCTTGAACAAAACGAAATTCTACGCATACGTAGACTATCGTATGTCAGAAGCGGCGCAATACGCGGATATCTTACTTCCGGCGAAATCGCACTACGAAGTCTATGATATTCGTACTTCGCCGGGATACCACCGTTTTACCAACTTGGCTCAGCCGGTTGCGAACATTAAAAACATCGGTGAAGCGATGGATGAGTGGTCAATGTTTACGTTTTTGGCTAAAAAAATGGAAGAGTTGGCAAATCGTTCGGAAAACGTATCGAAAGCAAAAGTACCGGATCATAAAAAATATGCGAAACCGGGCTTCCACGATTTGACTATTTTCCATAAAGAGTTCACGAATACTGACCCTGAATCAGAAGGTGCGGGTGAAGTGTATCTAGGAACCGACAAAATGGCGGTACAAGCGGCATTGGAAAAATGTGAGCAATATGAGCCATGGACCATGGAAAAGATGTACAAAGTAGGCGGATTCTTGCTGATCAATGAAAAAGCGGCTAAAAGCTCACCGTTGTACTCTGATCGTCCGTTTAACTCAAATGAAGATCACCTCTACAAAATGGAGCGTTTGGAGACGGTATCCGGTCGTCAAACATTCTATGTTGACCATGAAACGTTTATCAAAATGGGTGCGGCAACTAATACTGGTATGGAAGGGATTCGTCCTCAGTCTAAAGACTATCCGTATGTGTTCATGACTCCACATGCTCGTTGGTCTATTCACTCAAACTACAAAACATCTCGTACGTTGTTGCGTCTTCAACGTGGGGTTCCTGCAGCGCAAATCAACCGTGTGGTTGCGGAAGCTAAAGGGATTAAAGACGGTGACACCATCCGTATTTACAATGCGCTTGGTGAGTTCTATGCGATGGCAAAACTCTCCTCTTCCGCTCCGGCTGATGGATTGGTATTGGAGCATGGATGGGAACCGTACATGTATTTGAAAAACAAAGGGCACAATGAAGTTGTTCCAACAGCATTGAATCTTCTTGAAATGGCAGATGGATGGGGGCACCTCAAATTTGGTGGACTCTGGGACGGTAACCAATACGCATATGATGGTGCCGTTAACTACGAAAAAGCAACTGACGTACAGTATTAAGGGGTATAAATGTCTAAACGACAATTAGCAATGGTAATGGACCTGAACAAATGTATCGGGTGTCAAACATGTACCGTAGCATGTAAAACGCAATGGACGAACCGTAACGGTCGTGAATATATGTATTGGAATAACGTTGAGACCTATCCGGGTACCGGTTATCCAAAAAACTGGATGGAGCTTGGCGGTGGATTTGACGCTGCGGGTGACCTCCAGCCGGGTGTAATCCCTAACCTCGAAGCTGATTATGGGGTACCTTGGGATTACAACTATGAATCATTGATGGGTGGACAAAGTGATAGCAACCATTTTCAACCTCACGTCTCTCCGACATGGGGACCAAACTGGGATGAGGATGAGGGTGCGGGTGCATTCCCACAAGACAACTATTTCTTCTACTTGCCGCGTATTTGTAACCACTGTACCAATCCGGGATGTTTGAGTGCATGTCCGCGTGACGCAATCTTCAAACGTGAAGAAGACGGGGTTGTTTTGGTTGACTTGGATCGTTGTCAAGGGTACCGCTATTGTATCGCGGGATGTCCTTACAAAAAAATCTATTTCAATCCGAAAATCTCTAAATCAGAGAAATGTATCCTTTGTTTCCCACGTATCGAGCAAGGTCTTCCGCCGGCATGTGCGCAACAATGTGTCGGACGTATCCGTTTCGTTGGGTTCTTGGATGATGAAGAGTCACAAGTACACAAATTGGTACACAAATACAAAGTAGCATTGGGTCTACGTTCTGATTACGGAACACAACCGAACGTTTACTATATTCCACCGACCGAATCTCCGGCGAAATTTGACGCTGAGGGAAAAATCATCGAGGGATCAACTCGTCTTCCTGTAGAAGAGTTGGAAAAATTGTTCGGTCCAGCGGTTCATGATGCGATTAAAACACTTAAAGCAGAGATGAAAAAACGTAAAGAGACGGGCGTGAGCGAATTGATGGACTTGTTGATCGCATACCAACATTCTGATATGTTCCGGTTGGACAATAATTATTATCAACAAGTGGCTCGTGATAACAAACGCAATCCATTGGCTCCGGTTGATACACGCTATATCGCGGGTAAATTTACCACCAAAGGACATACTCAAACTTTGTTTGGCGGACATAATGCAGGAGGACACCACTAATGAAAAAGCTTTTAACCACGATTCTTTCATTGGGTGTTGCCGCGTCTGCGGCACTTGCCGGTGATTTGAGTCTTACCGCAATTAAAGTAAGCGACAAACTTGATGCAGTTAATACCGATTCAGTGCTTTGGAGCAAAGCTAAGTTTGCAACAGTAGAGCTTTATCCTCAAACAGCGATTGAGTTCAATGATAAAGAAGCTATTGAAGCCAACAAAGCTAATAAGGGCAAAAAAGCTCAAATTGCAGCGATCCATAATGGACGAGAGATTGCTATTTTAGTGAAATGGGCGGATGGAACAAAAAACGTTCAAGGGATCAAATGTACCGATACCTACAGTGATGGATTTGCACTTCAATTTGCCGGAACAACTAAAAAAGCTAGCCCACTGCCTTATATTGGAATGGGTTCTGATGGACGTCCGGTCGTAGTACACCTCCAAAAAGCGACCGAAAAAGTATATGAGCCAAACGGGAACAAAGATGTTTCTACTCAAATCAACCGTCAACAAACGGGCGTATTTGGAAAAGAGTTGGCAGACTATGATGCAAAAGTAGCTTCTTTGGCAAATACCGATTTCGAGCGTGTATTTGTGGGAGAGGGGTTCCGTTCTTTGACAGAAATCAAAGACAAATCGGTTAAATCGAATGCATCAATGAAATACGATAACAAAGCGTGGAGCGGAACATTATCACGTTCACTTAAAGATGATTATATGAATGCTTCAGGAACCGTGCCGGTTGCTATCGCGGTTTGGGATGGTACAAAACACGGACGTAATGGTTTAAAACTTCTCTCTTCGTGGGTTGCTATCAATCTCGAAGGTGAAAAAATTAATGCTGCAGTCGTAGCGGAAGCGACGGAAGTCTCTAAAGGGGATGCGGCAAAAGGTAAAGCGGCAGCAGACGCAAATGGATGTGCGGGATGTCACCAAATGGATAAATCGGCTCCGGCGGGATACATGGCTCCATCTCTCATCAATGTTGGAGGATATTCGACTGCGGCGTATTTACGTGAGTCAATCTTAAAACCCTCAGCGGTTGTTGTGCCGGGTTATAATCGTAATGCACATTCCAACACGCCATGGTACAATTTAGAAAAAGGGAAACGTGTTTCTACGATGACTGATTACAGTTTCTTGGACAAAGCAACGATTGATGATATCGTGGCGTACCTCAAAACCTTAAAAGCGGAGGTAGAATAATGAAAAAAATTGCAATACTATGTGCTGCACTGGTTTTTAGTGTATTCGCAAATGAGCCTGAAGAGTTTGAAGGTTTGTTGACAACACCGGGATGTGCCGCTCAGGGTGCATACGCTGATTGTTATTTGGAGAACTATGTATGTGGTTCTGACGGGTGTTTCCGAAAGAACGATGCAGGTGTCGTAACAAAAGATGCTAAGTATGCACTCTTCCAACATAATACCGGTAAAGTGTATACGATCGACACGACAAAATTAAAACTCTCTGAAATGCGTGAAGGGATCAATAAAAATGGCGTAGTTGTTATTGGTGTGCTTGATGAAGCGACCAGTACTATTAAAGCGACTGAGTTTAAATCTCCTCCACCTCCAAAAAAATCGTTCTTCAAAGGGTGTCTTTAAGCCCCTTTTCTTTCCCGTGGGAAAGAATCTAATCTATCTTGATAGGCTGATTTCAAGCCATCGTATGTAACAATCCGCTATCTTTTTTAGGAATAATTTAATGAATAACGAATATCGACTTTATATCTATGCATTTTTATCCCGCGTTATGAGTGACATACCGGATCGTCGTTTTATCCATGATCTCAAAAATAATGAAACTCTTTTAGAGATTATCGGTGAAGAGACAAAGGTATGGATACAATCATGTGATACGGAAGAACTGTATGATATGCTCAATATCGATTATACGTCGATGTATATCCTCAATACTCAACCGGTTGAATCGTTTGTACTTGATGCTAAAAATGAGACGCTTGTGGGATTGCAAAATCCAGTGATGGGGTTTTATTTCAATCATGGTTTTGAAGTCAATATGGATCAAACGCAGATTATGGCACCGGATCATTTGGGAATCGAGTTTGCTTTTATGCAAACACTCGTGTACCGTAATGAAGAGAAGTCGCAATTTGAATTTCTCGATCAGCATATATTCCCGTGGGTTGTACCGTACATGATGGGGATGAAGAGTATGGCGGACACTCCGTTTTATCGCGATATATGTGATTTTATCGTTGAGTTTTTGAGTGCCGATTATGAGTTTTTATCCAAAGGGATGCAGAATGGATAATATCAATTTCGTCCAAAAAAGCAATCTTTTTAGCTACACCGCAACCCGTTGTCTACGTAATGAGTATTATCACAACGATTGTACGCTCTGTATCGATGTGTGTCCCAAGGGGGCATTTGCGATAGTTCGTAACAAGCTGACGTTGTTTGAGAATGAGTGTATTGGCTGTGCAGGATGTATAGGTAGCTGTCCTAGCGAAGCCCTAGAGATAGAGAGTTTCGATCCTAACGGCTACGCCGCATCGTATCAGCATATCGAAGAAGCACCGACACTTTCGTGCAAGGTGAACACTCCGTGTTTAGGTGTATTTGATGTCGAGCACTATAGTGTCATGGCTTTGAGAGGTGAACGGAACGTTACATGTGATTTGAGTCACTGTGCCGGATGTGTTCTCAATGAAAATGGAAAATTAGAAACGTCGATTCGCCAGAAAATCGAAGGTACGAATCAATTTTTAGAGATGATCAAAAATCCGTATCGGATTGTGAGTATAGAGGAAAAAGAGGAACAAGCTGATCGACGTGCACTTTTCCGTAAAGGGTTTGAAAAAGTAAAAGAAACGATAGTCGAAGAGTCCGTCGCCCATGTATCAATGACAACGGCACATCACAAACTACCGGATCAGAAGATGCCTCTGAAGCGTATATTGCTCAAAAACTCTCTCAAAGAGATCGTTTCTGGGTTAGAGTCAACACTATTTTCTGAAAGCTCCCCGCTGTTTTTCAACAAACAGATCAATTTTGAAGCATGTACTAACTGTGGGGACTGTACTCAGTTTTGCCCGACCGACGCACTGTTTCCGACCAGCGATAAACAGGGAATCTTTTTCTCACAAGGTAAATGTATCGGATGCGGTATTTGTGAGGATATCTGTAAGCCCAACGCGATCACTTCTAAAGAGGGATTTGATTTGGTGAGTGTTGCGTATGAACGTGCAGAACAGCTAGTGTACTATGAGATGGTAACCTGTCATGAGTGCCGCTGCCCTTATCCATACAAAGGAGGCGATCCGGTATGTGATCGTTGCGTGGGTTTTATGAAAACACATGCCAATATGTTTACACTAGCGCGGGATATGTAACT
>NZ_JBAQPS010000182.1:0-14148 GCF_049305995.1 Sulfuricurvum sp. | reverse complement strand
GGAGAGATCCGTATCCTCCAAAAGGCTAAAAATCTATGGCTTTTACAGCCATGGCTATTATTGAAGCTCAAGTTTGTTTCATTTTCCAAAATTCTTAAACATTTTTTTGATCTCATTATGTAAATCACCTTTTACAATCTCGATCCCTTTTTCTTTTGCGATTGCAATTAAGCTATCATAGTCATTATCCTGATCACAATTCTTACATTTGATAAGATCACCAGAGTGAAATGTTTGGTTTTCCTCTTTAGGCAATGGCGAATCGCAGAACAAACAAGTAAGAGTTATAGTGTAATTCTCTTGCATGATCATTTGCCTTTAAAATTTAAAATCAATGTAATTAAAGTTACCACAAACCCAAAAGCTAAAAAAAGTCCTTTGTGCTCTTCAACATAGTCAGAAGCTTTTTTAAGATAACTTTTTTGTTTTTTTTGTTCATCTTTATTGCGTATGGAATTAACTATTCCAAGACCTTTGAGTGTAAGTTTTAAATTTGAAAATTGTTCGCCACCGAAAGTAGTATGTTTAATATATTCGTGTGATAAAAGTCTATTTAAAATTTCTTCCATTTTTTCATTGGTGATTTTTGTGTTGTATTGCTTATTGATTGTCTCTCGTTCAGAGTCGGTAAAAGTAATGCGTACAAGTTCAACTGTATGACCTTCCTTTTCCATCGTATCAACAAAGTTGAATAAAATAGCTTGTTCTTCTTGAGTCATTTTTTACCCTCACTTCTCCGTCAATAACTTCAAAATAATAGAATTTAATTATACCGCGTTTATGTTCTCGATCACGCGCTCCACATCGATCTCATCTCTCATCGTAGCTATAAAACCATCAATCGTTTTTTTCTTGTACGCTTCAAATGCTTCATCATCAAAAAGTCCATGTACAAACGTCCCTTTGATGTGCTCTTTTTCGTAGAAAAGGGGATATTTTTCACTCACTCCGTGATGGATTTCAAACCCGTTTATCGCGCGGCCAAAGATCTCATATTTCCCTTTTTTGAGCACTTTATCCCGCTGAAACACAATCACATCATCGATAAATCCGAGAGCTTCTTCGCGACTCGGTTCCGCCGTTTCGACGCCCCCCTCGTCGATGATGGTTTCAAACATCATCTGATACCCGCCGCAAATCCCTAGTATCTCTTTGTGTCGCGCTTTGAGTGCCTCAAATAGCCCT
The DNA here is from genome assembly GCF_049305995.1 of Sulfuricurvum sp. Taxonomy (GTDB): domain Bacteria; phylum Campylobacterota; class Campylobacteria; order Campylobacterales; family Sulfurimonadaceae; genus Sulfuricurvum. Next base: position 12,963 of record NZ_JBAQPS010000182.1, on the reverse strand, counting down.
GTTTTTTTGAGCCATCGCAAATCCTCGATCACCCGTTTGCTTCCAGGGAGGATAACGAGTTCATAACTCTCTAACACGATGTTAGTGGTGATAAACTCGACTGCGATTGTCTCATCGGCGATAAGGGGTTCGAAATCGTTATAGTTGCTCATCGTGGGGTAGTTGATGATCCCGATCTTTTTCACTGGGTTGGGTTTGTTTTGGACGAAATTTTTGAGGCTTTGGCTATCTTCGAATCCGAGGTTGAGCGGGGCATAGGGGAGGACGCCGAGGACGCTAATACCGAAGCGCTCTTCAATGATACGTACCCCATCATCAAACAAGCTTCGATCTCCTCGAAATTTATTGACGATCACTCCGATGATATTCTTCCGTAATTGTTCGGGGAGGAGATTATAGACCCCCCAGATTGAGGCAAAAACCCCTCCGCGTTCGATGTCGGCGACGAGGATGATCTTCGTATCTTGTTTTTCGGCAATGTAGATGTTGGAGAGGTCTTTGTCCATCAGGTTTAGTTCGACGGGACTCCCCGCCCCCTCACAGATGAGACACTCATAACGTTCACTCAGATACTCGAAGCACTCGTCCACGGCGGGTTTTAAAGAATCGAGATCACGATAGTACTCCCGCACCTCTTTGTCGGCGACAACGTGCCCCTTTACGATCAGCGAGGCGCTATTACCGTGTCCCGATTTGAGCAACACGGGATTGAGATGATAGCTCGTCGGAATACCCAATACCTCGGCTTGAAAATACTGGGCGATAGCAATCTCAGAGCCGTCGTCGCAAACATGAGAGTTATTGGAGACGTTTTGGGCTTTGAACACCCCGACATTGATCCCCCGCTCTTGCAGGAGCCTGCCGATCACAAACGTGAGGGTCGATTTCCCCGCATCGGAGGAGGTTCCGAAAATAGAGATCGATTTCATACCATAACTCCCGCCGCTAGTACTATAATCACAAGGGTATCGAGTTTCCACTGAAGAGCTAATGCGCTACGAATATCCTCATCACTGATTTCCCGCTTCCCTTCACCGAAATAAGGTTTGTTTTTTATCACTCCAAAATACGATGTTGCCCCTCCGAGCGATACATTGAGCGAGAGTGCCATCGCTGCTATCGGATATCCCGCGTTGGGACTTTCATGTAATGCCGCGTAATGCCATGTCTGTGGGAGCTTTCCGAGTTTGCCGAAAAGGATCAATATCAGCACCGCCGTGATGCGTGAGGGGATATAATTGGCGATATCGTCCAATCGTGCCGCTACTTTGCCGAATTTCTCATATTTTTCGTTCCGATACCCCACCATCGAATCGAGAGTATTGATCGCTTTATAGAGAAATAGCCCGACCAAACCAAAAACTAACAGATAAAACAGCGGAGCGATCACCCCGTCGCTGAGATTTTCGGCATAGGTCTCGATGGCGGCTTTGTTGATATCGCTCTTGCTTAGATTTTCGGTGTCTCGGCTGACGAGATAGCGGATCGATTGCGGGTCATTCAACACGTTTTGGACACTCTCATAGAGCATCTTCCCCGCGATCCCGCTCGAGGCGATGATTCCCAATACCCATACATTATCGATCAGCGAGATCGGAGTGACGAGAGCTAACACGGCGGCTAACAACCAAAACACGAGCCAAAAACCGCGCGCTATCGTGTCACGGTAAAAGTGCTTTTGAAAGGCGGTGATAAAATCGCCCATGAGGACAACGGGGTGACGGATGAATGTGAACTCGCCGAAGATGCGGTCGGTGAGGTAGGCGATGAGAGCGATATCAAAATACATGATGAGTCTTTAGAGAGGATCAAATTTTATTTAAATATTTTGTATAAATTTGAAATAATAGCTGAAGCTATCTTATCACAGAATGATTTCATATACGTTAATAACGTAGACTTCTTGGATAACCTCGAATTGAAAATGTGCTGAACCTGTTAAGGGTATTTTCTTTTGGAACTGTACTCAATAGTGCTATGAGATTTCCCCATTTCTTTCCCTGCAATCATCCCACTAGCCCACGCAAAGTTAAAATTATAACCCCCTCGACGTCCTACGATATCCAAAACTTCACCTGCAAAATAGAGTCCTTCTATTAGTTTTGATTCCATTGTTTTGTTATTGACCTGTACTGTACTGACTCCGCCTCCGCTCACTTCAGCATGTTTGAAACCGTGGGTATCGATTACCTCAAACTTCCATTCACCGATGAGATGGGCAATTTTTTTGATCTCTTTGAGATTTAATGCGGATACAGTTGTGTTTTTAATAGCGGTATCTTCGAGGAGATAGGTAGCTATTTTGGCGGGAATGAGACCGCAAAGAGCGGTATGAACGTCATGTTTTGGAACAGAAGCAAATAGCTTTTCAATCGTATTTATAAGGGTTGTTTTATCATAGCGAGGGAGAAAATTGAGCGTTATACTAACGCGTTGTTGGTGCATTAGCGCGTATGAAGCCTTTTGGCTAATGTCAAGGATTGCTAAACCCGATATTCCATAATTAGCAAAGAGGATATCGCCTACAACTTTCTCTTTAACTTTACCGTCGATAATGAGGCTCACTTTTGCGGTTGTTTTGACCCCTGCCATTTTGTGGTGGTTTTTAGAATTTAGATGAAGCTGTACAAGGCTTGGATAGGTAGGAATAATCTCATGTCCAAGTGAGCGTGCAAAGCTATAGCCATCTGTTGTTGCACCCAGTTGGGGTGCTGCTTCACTTCCTGTTGCTATTAAAACTTTGTTATAACGTTGTTTATCATGATTGGTTTGGACGTTGAAATACGAATCATGTTTCGTAATGGCAGTTACTTTAGAATCGGTGATGATTTTTACCCCCATTCCGCTCACTGCGCTTTTGAGGGCGATCAGTACCGATTTGGCCTCATTCGAGAGAGGATAGCATCTTCCGTCTTCTTTGATGTCGAGTAATAGCCCTATGGAGTGGCAAAATTGTTCAAAATAGGCAAAGGAGAGCTGTTTAAGTACATAGGTGACAAACTGAGGATCAACTCCCGCGTAATCCTCGTGCGAGGCGGTGGTATTGATGATGTTGCACCGTCCGTTACCGGAAGCTAATATCTTTTTACCCACATTATTGTTATGCTCATAAATTGTGACGTTTGAGCCTGCGCGTGCAGCAAAGAGTGCCGCCATAAGTCCGCTTGCTCCGCCGCCGATAATCGCTATTGTATTCATAAGTGTATTATATCGCGTTGTCTATTATGAGATGCTACAATAGCATCATGTAAAGTTTCAGGGAGTTTTATGCGTTTTTGGTTTGTTTTGTTGACCACTATAGTATCTTTATGGGGGATCGAGGGGTATAACGGAAAAAGTTTAGTTCTCCCGCTCTCTTGCGCATCAGGGACACTAATCATGAGTGAACGCAATATCACCGTACTCCCTCACCCTAGCAATTTGGCTCTTGGAATTGCCATTATTCCAACAGATTATCATACAACTCCTCAAGAGATTAAAGCTAAATGGATTACCTCCTTTGGGGAATTAGAGATACCGATCGATATCCACTCCTTTGATTATCCTACCGAAGTTTTAATCGTTGAGAGTTCTAAAGTTACCCCTCCGCCCGAAGCACTGCAACGAATTTCTAATGAAAAAGCGGAAGCCGAAAAAATATATAACACCATTACTCCAACGCGTTATTGGAACAAACCTTTTATTTATCCGATGGAGAGCAATATCACGAGTCTTTATGGTTCAGCACGCACCTATAACGGTGTTTTAAAGAGTTATCACGGAGGGGTCGATTTTCGTGCCCGTACACCACTACCCATCTGCGCGACCAATGATGGTGTCGTAGTGTTGGTCAAAGATCGTTATTACGCTGGAGGAACCGTCATCATCGATCATGGAGAGGGGGTTTATAGCTGCTATTTTCACATGAGCCAATATGATGTTAAAGTGGGAGAGAGCGTCCAGAGGGGACAAATCATCGGACTAACCGGAGCAACAGGTCGGATCACCGGACCTCATCTACATTTTGGACTCATGGTATTAGGTCTCCAAAGCGACCCTCTCCATCTAATCAATCAAATCAATGCACTATTTTAATCTTTTTTCATGGCAGCCCAAATAAAGCCGCCCAATCCTATGCCCACAACTATTATTAAAAATCCAACTTGAAACCAATCCATTCCCGACATATTTTTCCTTTCAAACGCCATCGGAACACGTCCCGATAGCTACGTTAACACTATGTTTCCCTCAGCGGGAAGCTCACGCGCAGTAAGCCGCGCTTTTTAAACTACCTCTTTAGTTAACTCTTTCTCTTTTAGCTGTCCGCACGCTGCACTAATATCTAGCCCTTTAGAATCACGAATCGTACACAATACTCCGTGTTTTATCAGATACTCCTGAAATGCCACCATATCGGCGCGAGTCGGGCGTTGATAATCAGACCCTTCATAGGGGTTAAAAAAGATAAGATTCACTTTGGACTTAATTCCATGCAATAACTTAACCAGTTTTTTCGCCGAGATCAAATCATCGTTTTTCCCTTTGATGACGAGATACTCGAACATCACCCGTTTACGGGTATCAATCGGAAACCGCTTTACCGCTTCGATGATAGAGGCAATATTATACGCTTTATTCATAGGTATCAATTCGCTACGGAGTTCATCATCCACTGCATGGAGCGAAATAGCGATATGAACCCCCAAATCCATCTGCCCCAGTTTGTCGATCTTCGAACTCAATCCGCTGGTAGAGACGGTTTGCCGTTTTCCTGAAATCGACAGCCCCTCTTCATCTTTTAGAATCGTAATCGCTTTCGCGAGGTTATCGAGGTTATCAAGCGGCTCCCCCATCCCCATATAGACGATATTAAGCCGTCGATGGGCGGCGAGATTGTTATCCATCTTCACCGCCAACACCTGCGCAACGATCTCACCCGCGCTCAAATCACGGGTAAATCCACCTTTGGCGGTGAGACAAAAGGAACATCCTACTTTACACCCTACCTGTGTCGAGACACACACCGTAAAGCGCGCTTCGTGTTCGATGTTCCCCTCATCATCGATGGACTCATCTTTCATTTTGAGCCACACCGTCTCGACTGTTTTACCGTCACTCAATTCAAAGAGATATTTGATTGTCCCATCGGTGGAGCACTCTTTACGGGCGATTTTGAGGGGCATAATCTCATACTCAGCACTTAGCTCTTCGCGCATCGCTTTGGGGAGATTCGCCATTGTCTCAAAACTTGTCGCATACTGATGATAAACCCATCCCCAAATCTGTTTGGCGCGAAAGGAGGGTTTCACCAAATTAGCGAGTTCCGTCTTGGTGTAGTCGAGAATACACTTCTTAGCCACGAATTAACCCTTTTTCTTTGAGATGTTCACGGAGCAATACTTTCGCAAAGCCATGATTGGCGATAAAGTCGCGGTGGGCGTTCGCATTGCAGTAGTTAGTGATGCAAAACACCCCCCCGGCTGGGATACCGAATATCTGAGCGACCCGCATAACGCTGAAAAACTCCATGTTTTCAATCCCCATCCCCAGCGTTCTCATTTGCACCATTGCTCTCTCACTCGTCGTGATGTAGTTTGAGCAGTTGACCATAACATCTTTGATTTCTTCCGTTTGTGCAGAGATGACGTTATCGATTGGTGTATAGGCACTTTTGTCCAAAAATCCTAACTCGATGTTAGCGGCGGTTTTAGACTCGATGATATCGTTAATTTTATGTTCACCGTAACTTCCCGCACTCCCGACGAAGAGGAGAAATTCGGGCTTGTGAACCAAACAATGGCGGGTGAGATTGATCGCACTGTCGATCAGCCCCACCCCTATCGGTATTGCAAAATCAAACGTCTCGTTATTGCCGGCACAGAGAATCATTACACACCTTATTGTTTAGTAAATCGAAGAATACTACTTTTAGATTTAGAGCTTGATTTGATTCGCATGTTGGTTTGTTAAAGTAATGAAAAAGCTTTTTTGCTTTATTGCTATTTTGTTCCTTTCCATTTATATGCGCGTCTGAACCCATTATTTTCTGCCTCTTTAACATTCCATGCATAAAATTCTCCATCCACATCACCAATAATAACTTTATCATATTGTTGATCCATCGGTAGATGATAAATTTTTTCTTTATTATTGTTAGAAATATTGCATTTTATCCTTGGGTATTCTTGGATTTGTACGTCGTTCATAACCTGTACTCCAAGATATTTCGCAAAGTTCATCGCTTCGTTTGATAGTTCATAAGTAGTAATAATTACAGGGGCTACCTCTTTCTTGCATTTCTTTTTCATTTTATAATGCTGTGCAGTACCATATGTTTGTGCTATAACATTTTCTCTTACTGGAATCGCTTTGTCACGTGATAATCTTTTACACTGCACAATTAATATGTGTCTGTCATTTTCACAAATAAGGTCTATTCCTAAATCTTCTTTGCCATTTAATGCACCATGATATTGTACGGTATAACCTTTTTGCTCAAATGTGTATCCAATAAATCTTTCGTATTCAATTCCAACTTCCCATAAGCTTTTTTTTCGTTTTGGATCTTTATATCGTTCAAGAGCAAGTTGATTTCTATCGGAAGGTGTAAGTTGTTGCCATTCAGAACGGCTAATATATTTTGATACGGGATCTATTTCTTCGTCAAATTCATGTTGCTCTCTCATTTTTTCTTCATGTAGTGATAAAAGCATATCTTCTAGCGAAATATCCGTATAATCTATTAACCATGGTGCTAATGATTCATAAAGTTGAACTCTATTCCGTGCTAATTCCAGTTCTTTTTTTGCTTCTCGTGCTTCAGCTTTTGCATTTTTAATCTCTAATGCTGCTTTATATGCAGGACGTCTTTTTTGTACTAATGCAGTAACAATACTATCATCTTCAAAATGTTTCAAATTATCATGCCATCTAATTAAACTTGGCAATAATGTAGAACCTGCTTTGAGTTCCTCTAAAGCATCATTATAAAGTTTTTTGTATCCTTCAAGTATCGTGATTTTCTTTTCAAGTTTTACAATAAAAACTATAGTAATCACCAATAAAATAGACACAAAAAATAGCATTTTAATCCTTTTATTTGAATAACATTAGCTAATTATAGCTTCATGTTTTATTGTATAAAACTTCTATCAGTGGTTTCGAAATCCTTAAAATAGACATCATTTTATTATAAGAAAAATATTGAAAGGCAGTTCCTAATGAGCTGAAAATGAACTTTTTTTGGCACGATTGGCTAAGATTTAAAAAAGTAAAATAACTTGTTGTTCTACTGTAAATATAACCTCATCTCATACAATTTTTGAATTATTCGGAATTAGCCAAGTTTGTAAGGGTCATATTATCTCGCAATTTCAAAGAAGCACTAGAATCGCTCTGTGAAGTGCAACTCGTTTGCATTTGCTTCTCCTATTTCACTTCATCCAATATCGTCATCGTCACACTTAACAATCCATCAATCTCATTCGCACAAATTTCATAAATGGTTTCAGCATCGAGATCGAAATAGTGATGTGACAAAATATCTCTAACCCCTTTGACTTGTTTCCACGGAATTTGGGGGTATTTTTCCAAAAGCTGAAAATCGGTGAGTTTATCGACGTTTTTAAAACCCTCCCCGATGGCGATGAGACGCATCGAAATACTATCGAGTTTTTCAAGCCCATGCTCATCTTTGAGAAAGTCATCCGCACTTTTGATACTTTGAAATCGTTGTTGGATGAGTTTTAACGAGGTGATAATATCTTCGAGGGTAGAGTGCAGTATCAAAAGTCGATCATTGTGCATAGATCACATCTCGTTTGATCATCTCTAAAAAGAGCGGCTTCATGTGTTTATGTTCACGGACAATGTCCACTTTTTTGTGCAGATCATTTTCGATCTGTTCTTTGATCGCGACCATATCAAATAACGAGGGTTTCATTTTGACAAAAATATCGATGTCGCTGTTCTCTTTGGCTTCGTCACGTGCGTAACTTCCAAACAACCCTATTTGCTCGACATCGTATTTTGTTTTGAACTCTTGAAAATGTTGTAAAAGGTAGTTTAAAATATCTGATTTCTTAATATTCGTCGTCACAATATCCCCCTTTTTCTCATAACTTTTATAGGGTCAATTATAGCACATTGAAAACCTTAGAGTCGTACCGGAATCCCGTTAGCCGATAGGTAGCGTTTGAGATCCATGATGTCAATCTCTTTGTAATGGAAAATACTCGCCGCCAATGCCGCATCGGCACCATGTTCAAACGCCTCTTTGATATGTTCCATCGTCCCTGCACCGCCACTGGCGATTACGGGAACATTGACGGCGCGGCTGATCTGCTCGGTGATGGAGAGATCAAATCCCGCTTTGGTGCCGTCCGCGTCCATCGAGGTGAGGAGAATCTCCCCCGCTCCGCGATCCACAACCTCTTTTGCCCACTCAAAGGCGTTGGTCCCCGTATCGACCCGACCGCCGTTGAGATAGACGTTGTATTGATCGCCCGTGCGCTTCACATCGATAGCGACGACGATACACTGAGAGCCAAAACGCTTGGCACCTTCGTTGATAAACTCCGGACGCTTGATCGCCGCAGAGTTGATACTTACTTTATCACACCCGACGGCAAGAAGTTTATAAATATCATCCAGGACGCGTATTCCTCCGCCTACGGTGAGAGGGATAAAAACCTCTTTTGCCACCTGCTCTACGATGTGGACGATCGTATCCCGCTCTTCGTGAGATGCGGTAATATCGAGGAATGTGAGTTCATCCGCCCCTTCTTCATTGTACCGTTTGGCGACTTCAACGGGATCACCTGCATCTTTAAGTCCGACGAAATTGACACCCTTAACAACCCGACCGTCTTTGACATCGAGACACGGAATAATCCGTTTTGCAAAAAAATTATCCATTTGATACCTTGTGCGCAATCATTATGAAATTATAACTTTGATTACCAAAGGTAACGATAAAGGGGGGCACTTTATTTTTTAATAGGGGATTTACTCTTTATTGGGTACAATGGTTACAATGCAACAAGATCGTTCCAAGATTGCCAAAAAGAAATTTGGCCAAAATTTTCTAAAAGATGAAGCTGTTTTAGCCCAAATCATCCAATCGATGCCCGATACACCTCACCGTATCGCAGAAATCGGGCCTGGATTAGGTGATTTAACTAAGTATTTAGTTGATGTCAAAAGTGTTACCGCTTTTGAGGTCGATACCGACTTGTGCAAGCATTTGAAGCACCAATTTGCCGATGCTATCAGTACCAATACTCTTGAACTCCGTTGTGGAGACGTGTTAGAGCATTGGAAGAGTGAGCTTTTGGATGAACCGTACGATTTAGTGGCGAATTTGCCCTATTACATCGCGACTAACATCATCCTAAAAGCCCTCGCCGATCCGGCGTGCCGAAACTTGCTTGTCATGATACAGCGTGAAGTAGCGGAAAAATTTTCTGCTACACCTGGAGAGAGAGCTTTTGGAGCGCTCAGCGTGATTACGCAGAGTGTGGCTGAGGCGGAGATCGTGTTAAGCGTTCCCCCTAGTGCATTCGAGCCAGCTCCCAAAGTCGATTCGTCCGTACTGCTCATTTCTAAACGGTCGAATCGTAATGATGAAGGGTTTGAAGAATTTTTACGAGCGGCCTTTACACAGCCCCGTAAAACCCTCCACAAAAATCTCTCCTCGCGCTATGATGGAGACTCTTTAATTGAAGCGTTTGGAACGCTTGAACTAGAACGCTCCATCCGACCTCATCAGCTGAACACCTCTGACTTTCACCGGCTCTACGCTCTTATAAAATAATTTTTCTGAGCATTCTAGAGCATTCAAACATAACTAAACATACATTGCGCCCTAGTGCGTACAGAAGGAAAATACTATGTCCGATGAACAAACAGAATCAGCGACACAACCGCAAGGGGAAAATCGCCAACGTCGAAATAACCGCCGTCCTTTCCGCAGTCGAAATAACAACCGCCCTGAGGGTGCAGAGGGATCGGTGAACGAGCCGCGTGAAGACAATCGCCCTCCGCGTACCGATAACAGACCTCCGCGCGATGAAAATCGTCCTCCGCGTACCGACAACAGACCTCCGCGTCAAGATAACCGTCCTCCACGTGATGAAAATCGCCCTCCACGCACTGATAACAGACCTCCGCGTCAAGATAACCGTCCTCCACGCACCGACCGTGTAGAGGGGTCAGAAAATGCGACCGATGCAGAACCAAACCGCTCTGGACGAGATCGCGGACGCGGTGGACGCCGTGGATCACCAAGTGCACCGATTGATGGAAACTTACGCGATTTTGTAATGAAAAATCAAGACGCACACAAAAGTCGTCTCAATCCCCATTTTAAACTTGACCTCAATAACAACGATAAAGTTCGTATCACCCCACTAGGCGGGCTTGGCGAAATCGGTGGTAACATCACGGTTATTGAAACCGAAAATGAAGCGATTATCATCGATATCGGGATGAGTTTCCCCGATGAAGAGATGCACGGAGTTGATATCCTCGTCCCAGATTTCACCTATTTGCGTGAAATTCGCAAAAAAATTGTAGCGATCATCATTACCCATGCCCACGAAGACCACATCGGCGGAGTCCCTTATTTCTTCAAAGAGATGCAATTCCCGATTTACGGAACACCTCTTCCGTTGGCGATGATCGGAAACAAATTTGACGAGCATCACATGCGTGATTTCCGCCGTTATTTCAACCCGATCGTCAAACGTCAGGTTTATCGCATCGGAAACGATTTCGACATCGAATGGATGCACATGACCCACTCGATCATCGATTCTAGCTCATTGGCGATTACGACTAAGGCAGGAACTATCATCCATACGGGTGACTTTAAAATTGACCACACTCCGGTAGATGGCTATACGGCTGACTTGCACCGCCTCGCCCATTACGGTGAAAAAGGGGTTCTTTGTCTCTTAAGTGATTCAACCAACTCGTATAACAAAGAGTGGACACCGAGTGAGCTTACGGTAGCACCGGGATTTGATCGTATTTTTTCTAAATCTGAAGGTCGTATCATTATGTCCACCTTTAGTTCCAATATCCACCGTGTCTACCAAGCTATTTTGGCAGGGATTAAATACAACCGTAAAGTGTGTGTAATCGGTCGTTCTATGGAGCGTAACCTTGAAGTGTGTATGCAATACGATTACATCAAAATTCCAAAAAATATCTTCATCGATGCCGAAGAGGCAAACCGCATGAGCGATAAAGATGTTCTAATCGTTACCACAGGAAGCCAAGGAGAGCCAAGCTCTGCATTGTTCCGTATGGCGATCGGCGAACACCGCCACATCAAAATCAAACCAACCGATTTGATCGTCCTCTCTGCTCGTGCGATTCCGGGTAATGAAGGCTCTATTTCAGGGATGCTCAACTATCTCCAACGTGCCGGTGCTCGTGTTGCTAATGACCGTGACATTCACGTTTCAGGACACGCGAGTATGGAAGAGCAAAAACTGATGCTTCGCCTTACCAATCCGAAATTTTTCCTCCCCGTTCACGGTGAGTACAACCACATTATGAAACACAAAGATACAGCGATTACTTGTGGTGTTCCTGAGCGTAATATCCTCCTTATGAGTGATGGTGACTCTATCGAAGTGAACACCAAGATGATACGTAAAGCTAAAACTGTTAAAACGGGTAAAACCTATATTGACAACCAAAACAACCATCAAATTGAAGATGATATTGTTATCGATCGTCAAAAAATGGCATCAGAGGGGATGGTTATGTTGGTAGCTCAAGTGAGTGCTGCAGAATCACGTCTCCTCTCCAAACCTCTCGTAACGAGCTTCGGGCTCGTAGCTGATCGCCATGACAAAGCATTTGCCCAAGAGATGGAAGACGTGTTAGAGCACTTCTTGATCAACTTGAAGCCGGGGCTTATCGAAAATCCGAAAGCACTGGAAAATGATTTACGTCAAGTAGTACGTAAACACATTTACCGCAAAATGAAAAAATATCCTCTTATCGTTCCACACGTTTTCGTGATGTAACACCCTTCGACAAAACAAGGGTACCGCTCGCGAAGCGATGTTTCCTTGAGCTCAGGGTGAACGGAGATTATGCCGTTCGTGGTGAGCTGGTCGAACCATGAACCCTCTTAGAAGAATATTCTTTTTTTAATCCCATCTTCGCTATACTCTCTCAAACTTTAACAAAGATACTGCCATGAAAGTAACCCTACATCACTATACACCCCTTGTAATTTGTTCCGATGCTATCCGTACATGTTGGCAAAGCTTTGACAAAAGCGATAACGGCGGCGAAAAAGATCGTGATCTGATCGATCGCGTCGGTAATAAATTCAAACACGCCTCTACGTTGGAGCATCTCGTATACAACTTCTATATCGAAGGGATCAGCCGTGCCTTGCTCCAAGAGCTTGCACGTCATCGTATGGCTTCTTTAAGTGTGAAAAGCACACGCTATACTCTTAAAGAACTCAAAGACGAAAAATCTTATACTATTAATGATTTGGAACGAGCTTCTAAGTACTTAGTCATGAGCGGAGTTGAGATAGTTGATCAGATGAGCATCAAAGCCCTCGAAAATCTCCGATTGGTACTGGTAGAGGGGATTAGCAATGACCGTGCGAAATACTGCCTTCCAGAGAGCTATAAGACAGAACTTACATGGTCGATTAATGCACGAAGTTTGCAAAACTTTATTGCGCTCCGAAGTGACAAAGCCGCTCTATGGGAGATTCGTGATTTAGCCAACATGGTTTACAACACCCTTCCAGAAGATCACCGCTATCTCTTCGAAAATTCACTCAAAGAGGAACATTAAATTATGAAAACATCTTTATTTTTAGGTGCTATTGCCACGATCATATTACTCAGCGGATGTGCTGAAAAACAAGTTGCACTAAACGGCGTTATCTGTCCTGTGGGGAAAACACAAGAGCGTATTAAAGCCGATTTTGAGGAGTGTCGC